>JAMBLJ010000104.1 GCA_023336815.1 Actinomycetes bacterium | reverse complement strand
TACCGATCGGTGTCGACCGCTTTGGGGAATCCGGATCGATAGCGGAACTCTACGACGTGTTCGGGCTGCTGCCTGAACACATAGCCACCGCTGGACTGGTCGCCCTCGAGAACTGATATCTGGTGTCCGATGTCTGGACGCTTCTCGGGTTCCGTTGTCTGTCGTCTGTTCGTCCGACACGAGACATCAGACGATGTACGACGATCCACACACGGCGAAGCGATATGAGATCTGTCTCGTGCGGTTCGTTCACTGTTCCACGGATGTGAGCTTCGCCACGGCCACTACCGAACGAAACACATCAGTGGACACAGTGTCGTTGTCGTACCGCACGCTGAATGCCGGGTTCAACCGGTCGACGCCCACGTAGATGACACCCTCGAGTTTCATGAGGTTCTGCACAACATCAGTGACACAGGCGCCACAATCACAACCTTCACAAGTGAGACGTTCCACAGGTATTCGTACACGTTTGATCATCGATATGCAGAGTCGGGTGCTGCCATCAAGATTCTACGGTCCCCAGCATGGTTTCTCGCATCGCGGTAAGATTGCCATCATGGATAACGCAAGTGAATCCATCGACGGTGAGACCGAAAATGCCGCGGGCCAGCTGGGTGCGAGAGGAGTGCGGTCATGCGAATGGGCCGAGTAACCGTAGTGATCATGGCGTTCGGTGTGCTGGCTGCGAGCTGTGGTGGCGACGATGCAGCCGATACCACATCGTCGTCGTCGACGACGATCCAACAAACATCCACAACGGCTGCGACCACCACCACAACCACCATTCCACCGACCACCACAATATCCGCGGGATCCTCGATACCTGCCACGGCGACGATCACCGTCGTCCAGGGAGATCTCAAGTTGCTTGGACATTTTGACGGTGTTGTCGACGGAATCGCTGGTCAGCTCACCCAGGAAGCGATCAAGTCCTTCCAGGGCGATGCGGGAATCGAGGCAGATGGGGAATACGGACCCATCACAGACGCCGAGCTAGCCAAGGCACTCAAGAACAACACCGAGTACGTGACCGATCTGCAGGAACATCTCGCAGAAGACGATCTGTATTCAGGTCCGATCGACGGTGACTATGGAAAGGGCACGCAGCAAGCGGTCGAGGCTTTCCAGAAATCCTGCGAAGTAGAAGAGACCGGCAGCCTCGATATCAATACACGCCTCTGTCTCGAAGGGTTCTAAGGCGCAACGATCCTGTTGTCGTCGGCATCAACACTGATCCCAACAAGGAGCACTGATGGACAGCGAACTCATCAACAAGGTGACATGGAAGATTCCGAACGCCCTGACGCTCGTCGGCTCACGGTCGGGGGATGACTGGAACGCTATGACGACGTCATGGGTCACTCAGGTAGCGCAAGAACCTGTGCTCATCGGCATCGGTGTCGATAAGGACGCGATCACGCACCGATTGATCTCGGAGGGGCGATCATTCACCGTGAACCTCTGGGATGCCGAGAACACGCGACCATTTGTGAAATTCTCGAAGCCCGCTACGAAAGAAGGCATGGCCCTCAATGGTTGGTCGATCAGCGAAGGTATTACCGGCGCCCCGATCTTCGACGATTCGATTGCCTGGATGGAATGTACGATCAGCCAGACCGTCGATTGCGGATCACACACCTTCTTCATCGGTGAATTGGTGGCTGCGAACGTCAACGACGATGAGGCAACGCCAGCCTCGATGTCCGACACTCGAATGAAATACGGTGGCACACGGCGGGGACACTGAACCCGGCTGACCGATCGAGCGCTGTCGGGACCTACGATATCAGCGCGAGCCAGATCCTTCCGCCCCATCAGCGAGCTTCCGGTAGCCTGGAGTCATGGAGCAGTTCACGCGCACACAAGCTTTGGCATTCATGGCACAGGGCGCACCAACCGGCCATTTGGCAACAACCAGAGAAGATGGACGCCCTCATGTCGCGCCGATCTGGTTCATCATTGATGGGGACGACGTCGTGTTCAACACAGGGTCATCGTCGGTGAAGGGACGGAACCTCGCCAGGGAGGGCCGCGCCGCCATCACGGTCGATGATCCGCAGCCACCGTTCGCTTATGTGATCGCCGAAGGACCGGTAATCATCAGCGAGGACCCCGCGGATCTGATCGCAACCGCCACCGAGATCGGCGGGCGCTACATGGGTCAGTTGAAGGCAGAATCGTACGGAAAACGCAACGCAGTCCCAGGCGAATACGTCGTCCGCATGCGATGTGACCGCATCTCAGGCGCCCGCAATGTGAGCGACTGACCTATGACCAACCCACCAACGAGCAGTCGGGAACTTTCGGTCCCCATGCGAACGTTATCAAGGGCGAGTACAAGGCAAGGAATCCAGCTCTATGGTGTCGATCTATAGCGAGGACTTGTTCGCTTCCGGTATCCCGGACGGCTTCACATCTGAGCGTGTCGCTTGGACCAAAGGCAGTGCGCACCTTGAGGTCGCGAAGCTGCTCGGCGGTGACCCGATTCGGGTAACGGGCGATCTCGATATGTCATGTCTGGCGAACCGGGTCGATCTTCTCGTGACGAAACGGTTCCCAAGGTCTCTGCTCGTACCGACCGTCGTGCCTGTCGGATTCGATGCTTCGGAGATTCGGCAGGTTGTAGTGGCGGTCGGACTCGGTCCACACACTCCACGTGCGGTGAGCACCGCCGAGCGGGTGGCACAGAGCCTGGGAATCACAGGGACACTCATGACTGCCTACGCGGCACAGGATGACGCTGAGGAGGCGCATGAGCGACTCGCCCAACACGCAACCGCGACATCAGGGTTCACGATCGAGGCGATCGCAACCTCGGATCCGCGGAGCCTCACCGATCATCTCTCGAAGGACACGCTGCTCGTACACGGGGCCGGCGGTGGGTCCTTCCTTGATCGGCACTTCACAGGTACGGGCAGCCGGCTCACATCGCGTTCACAGGGCTGCGTGCTCGTTGTCAAGGACGCTCCCCAGCGCTGTTTCCAGGTGATGCTCGATCCGACGGAGTTCGCCATCTCCCCTGATCTTCTTGTGGGAGACGCGCTCCAACTGATGGCATATCCGTTCGCACCGGTGGTCATCGCTCATCGCCTCGTCGGCATCGTTCGGGTCGGCGACCTCATCCACGCATCTCCTGCGGACACGATCGGGGATCTCGTTCGCGAAACACCCGACGTGGAACAATGTGACCCTGCGGAGATCATCGACGCTGCCCGCGAGGACCTCGGCCCTGGTCCTGTACCCGTGGTCGATGCTGATCGCAACCTCGTTGGGGTCATCACCTGAGCTCACTGCGAACGACGCCAGACCCGTGCAGGCCAACGGACCACTAATGTCCGTAGGCATATGGTGTTCGGTGTCGAATGGATCGATGATCTCACAGCGTCTCTCGCCTTCTTTGGAGGAGCAAGAGTCCTGATAGCTGCGATTATCGGAGTGGCTCTAGGCCTCGAAAGGCAGTTCTCCGACAAGGACGCGGGAACCAGAACGTACGCACTCGTCGCCTCCGGTTCAGCATTGTTCACTGTTCTTTCTATCGAGGCATTCGAAGGCGCGGATACATCTCGTGTCGCGGCCCAGATCGTCACTGGCATCGGATTTCTGGGTGCCGGGCTGATCTTCAGACAGGGTGTGAATGTCAAGGGTTTGACAACTGCAGCGGGTCTCTGGTCGGTCGCCGCGATCGGTATGGCGACAGGTGCTGGCTTCTGGGGACTTGCGATCGTCGCAGCTGTCATCGTTCTGCTCGTGCTCAAGGTGTCTGATAGGTTCTCAACTCAGATCAGATCCCAGACGCTGCGAGGCGCTCACTGGTCCGTACGACTGACCGTGACAGATCCGGCAACGATCGAAGAACTCAAGGGAATCGTCGCCAGCCTTGCACCGTCGGTCGCGCGCCCCCTTCCCGACCTCGGCCACTGGACCATCGGCCAACGCAAAGGACTGCCAACGATCACCTTGCTGCTCACCGATGCCGAATGCGACCAGCTCGTTCCGGTCTTCGAATCCCACGACGGCATCACCAAGATTCGCATCGAAGAAACGAACGAGAGCAACTCGCAGCCATCAGCCGACAGCTGACGGTTCGGCAGGTATTCTGAGATTCCGTCGGTCGTGTGGGTTGCGTCTTGACTTCAGACCCACCCTGATACGTTCTTCTGATCCGGCAAACGGGAAACGAAACACCCACGGCTACCGAAGACAGATCGCTGTCGGCTGTTAGCTGTCAGCTTCCTCTACTTATTCTGGCCGATGGCAAAGCCGTTCATAAAGGGCTTCTGCATCAGAACAAAGACGATGGCCGGTGGGATCGAGGCGATAACCGCAGCGAGCATCAGCGGTCCATAAGTCAGAGATCCGTCGATATTCGTCAATGTCTGCAGTGCAGACTGTACGACCTGCTTCGAATCGTCCCTGATGATGAGGCTTGGCCAAAGAAACATGTTCCACGTATAGACGAACTGGATGACGAACATCGCTGCGATGACGTTCCACGAGAGCGGGATCAATATCTTCGTGAGGAACTTGATCGGCGACGCACCATCGATCTGAGAGGCCTCAAGCAAGTCTGCTGGCAGATTCGCAAAATGCTGTCTGAACAAGAATGCGCCGGTAGCCGATGCCAGGAAAGGTATCACCAAAGCCGCCATCGTGTCCTGCCAGCCGTAGCCTGCCACCTGGCGGAACATCGCCAGGATCATGACCTCAGTCGGCATCATCAACGTGATAAGGACGAGGAAGAACACCAGCCACTTGAAC
>JAMBLJ010000103.1 GCA_023336815.1 Actinomycetes bacterium | reverse complement strand
GTCTGAGCATCGTTGTTGAGGAGAAAAGCGACGAAACGTGTTGCGGCCTCAATGTTGCTTGAGCTGGCGAGAACGCCCGCTCCCGAGGGCATCACGAGCGATCCCGCTGTCGCGATCGGGAAGAAATCGTTCTTTCCCGGAAGATCCGGGTCCTCCGCTAACGCACGGAGCAGGTAGTAGTGGTTCACGAGCCCGACGGGGATCTGACCATCGTTGACGGCTGTCACGATGGGGGAGTTCTTTGGGAACGTGGGGGATTGGTTCTCCGCCATACCCTTGAGCCACGTCAATGTTGCATCCTCTCCATTGGAGAGGATCTTCGCCGAAACGAACGCGAGGAACGATCCGTTGGTCGGCGCGATGCCAACGAGTCCTTTCCATTCGGGTTCGGTGAAGCCATCTTCTGTGTCCGGGATCTGTGACGGATCGATCACGGAAGAGTCGTACACGACGACCCTTGCCCTGCCTGAAGTGCCAACCCATGCCCCATTGGAATCGGAGAATCGTTCGGGCACCGAACTGAGGAGATCCGATGGGAGTTCTTCGAAAAGACCTGCAAGTGCGACGGTGCCCAACGATGCTGGGTCCTGGGCAAAGAACACATCTGCCGGTGAGTTGGTGCCCTCTTCGGTGATAGTTGCCGCTAGATCCGCTGAACCTGCGTATTTCACCGCGACCTCTATGCCGGTTTCTTCGGTGAAGCGGTCGATCAGCGGTTGGACGAGGTCCTCAGATCGTCCGGAGTAGATGACGATAGAGTCGGAAGATCCGCCGGAGCACGCAGCTGCGATGAGCGTGAGACCGAGGGCCAGCCCGATAAGGCGTTGCATGCGTGTTCCTCCAGGAACGTCAACCGGATAAACGATAGGGTATATCCACTATCGCCATAGGTGCAATTCGTGTTTCCCTGCAGTATGTGGTTGAAACGCGTCAGCGAGTGATCGCGTACGTCGTGACCCGAGGTACACCGAAGTTCGCTTTCACCTCCGCTGAGATGACCGCATCGGGGATCACGATCGCCGTGATCACGACAGGATCAGCGGAGGTGAAGTCGTGCGTCTCGTTCGGGGAGACTTCGAGGCTGCACGTCCCGTTGTTCTTGCAGCCGCCGTAGAGCGTTTGCAGGTACACGAACGTGAATCCCTCGAAACTCACGTACTTAGTCCCCGACGGCCACGTTGTCTGCCACAGTGTTGGAACTCGCGCCAGACGTGTTGAACCAGCGATGCTGTCATCGAAAAGTAGTGAACTCGCATTGCCTTGCACACAAGCGATGATTCTCGCTTCATCGGTTTCCTTCGCACAGACGTTCTGGAGTCCGGCGGCGCTGGCGTCCGTATCACGAAGGTACTCCCAGAGACCCACATCATCAATAGGGACACCGCCGTAGTCGTACGAGCGAGCCGGGCTTCCGAGAGTCAAACGACCAGGGAACGCGCCGATGCCATTGACGAACCCGTCGATGAGTACCTTCTGCTTGTTCCCGGTTTCGGTAAGGCCCGCCTGGACGTCCTGGCTGTTGTCCGGGCACTGGTCATCGTCGCGAATGATGTTTGCGGAGTTCTTTATCCCTGTATGGTCGATCGGAGTTGATGGTGCGGGCGCCAGATCGTGGTCGATGCCGTGGGCGATGTTCTCCTTGAGCGTCGTAACTGTCCCACCAGTACAGCCCCCGGAAACCGTTCCCAAGGCCGTGTTCCCGTAGATCCTGAAGTCGAGGAAGTTGAAGTTCCCGCTCACATTGGGATCACACTCGCTTGGGAACTGAGGGCCCGTCTTGAGACAGACCAAGCCGTTCGTTCCACCACCGAGCAGACCGAAAGGCAGTACACCCCCGCCGCCACCTACGACCTGTCCGACCTCGGCGAATGCACCAACCGACACAGTGTCGAAACCGATCAACCCGGCGAAAAACGTGTCAATGTCGCGGTTTGGAAGCTTGACGCGCACCTCGGAGAAGTCCGAACTCCACGAGACACATTCGGTGTATTCGGAATCGATACTGACGGTGAAATAGTCGGTAGCGTCTTCAGCGAAGCGGTCCGGGTCCTCACAACTCGACCAGTCGAGGCCTGGGCCGAGATTACTCGCGGCGATCTGCATCGTCTTGTCGACGAGGTCTCCGGCAACCTGGATCTTCGCCCCGTTGTTGTCGATTACCTGGAGAGCACCGCCGACTGCTGAGACGTCCGCCACGAACTGGCTTTCTCTTCGCTGGTTGTACGCGTTCGCGACGTCGACCGCAATGGCCATGAATCCGAACATCACGACGATCGACAACGCAAATAGCACGAGGATGGCGCCAGACTCGTCGCTCCGTCTCAGCACGAGTATGAGGCCCCGCCGCCACCGACATCATCCCACCATGTTGATGCGCCCGTGATGGGAGATTCGATGACGAAATCGATATCCGAGTCGATGACCTTGCCACCGAACCAGGAGTCGAGTGACCCGGTCAGGGATGAGTAGTTGAGCGACACGATGATGGTGCCCTCGGAACCGCGGCTCCCGTCGCCCGTTGGGGTGGCGAATGTGACTGTCACGCCGGAGCCGCCAGCGATATCCATACGGCTACAGACCTCGGCCCCGATCTCATCGACGGACTCGAAAGGCGCAGCACCAACGGCGGCAAGTCTTGCGCCCTCCCTGGCTCCATGGCGGACATCGTTCGCCGAGGCAAATGCCCAACTGGCCTCGATCATGCCGAACATCATCAGCAGAAAAACCGGAAGAATGACAGCCATTTCCACAAGGGCTGCGCCGCGTTCAGATCGCTCTTTCATCTTCATGTCTTTCCTGCATCGGCTATCTCGAATGCTTTCTGAAGCCGCTGGCGCGCTCGATGGCATGACACGCGAACCGCCGGTGGATTCGACTCTGTGCGATCTGCGATCGATCGATAGTCGAGACCGAGAACCTCTCTGAGCCACAGGAGTTCACGATCCTTGAGACTCAGGGTTCTGATGGCGACGACGATGAGTTCGTGCTCCTCGTTGATCACCGCCTGTTCGTCCGGTGTGCTCACCGCTGGAGTGATCGGTTCCTGGACCCTGCGACGTTCTGCGGTCCTCCAAGAGCTGCGCAG
>JAMBLJ010000102.1 GCA_023336815.1 Actinomycetes bacterium | reverse complement strand
TCGCGTTCCTGGTCATTGGAGTCCATGACTCGTTCGACAGGCCGTTCGTGATCGGCGAACACGCCAGCGGCGTGAAGCATGGCATCGACGAGGGTGGTTTTTCCGTGGTCGACATGTGCGATGAGCGCGACGTTACGCAAAGCGGGATAGGGCATGGATGCAGCTTACAGCTCATGGCCCGCAGCTAGCAGTCAGATTGCAGATTGCCGGTTGATCCACAGGCCCGACCGCCAGATCGCCCATTTCTTGGGGTCCCTCTTGCGTGAGGGACAAGTGACGAGTCTTGCGAGGAGTTACGGGGATTCGCTCTGTGGCACAGGACCTGTTGGCTTCGCGTTATCCCCCTGCATCGTCGCTAAGGCTCCTCTGCGGTCCCTCACGCAAGGGGGACTGAGCTTGAGCGTTCTCCCCGGGGGTCAGGCCGGTTCAGTCTCCGTGGTGTGCTGGGCGAGGGTGCGTTCGTAGCGTCCGGGCGAGGTTTCCACGAATCCCATCTTCTTTAGGTAGCTGGCGTATCCTTTGGTTTGAGTCGACGCCACAATCGTGGTGATGTTGTTGTCGAGGAAGAAGTCGGCGCTTGAGTCGTAGAGGAACCTGCCCATCCGATAGTCTCGGAACCGGGGGATCGCGTAGTCCAGCCTGAGTTCCATCACACCCGTCCCGACCGTTCCGACTATCGCCATTGCAGGTTGCATGTCCCTGAGCACGAGAAGGGTCAGATCAGTCTCAGCGATCTCACCATTCCAGCCAGGCTGGTATACGAGTATGTCGTCACGATAGAAGCGCAGGAACTCTCCGAGGTAACGGGATTCAGGATGTACCTCGAGCAGGTCGAACCACTCCGTGACACGAGTCGCCCGCCACAGGAACGTGGCGTTGATAACCACGATCACGATGTTCGTGATGATGATCGGAATCGAGCCGATAAGAAGGCCGTAGACCAGGAACGTCGCTGATCCCATGAGCCCGATGATGCGCAACCGGAGGATGCGAGTCATCAACAACGATACGACGACCAATGCAGAACCCAGGTACCCGATCGCTTCAATCATCGGGCAAGGATATGGCTATCGGATCCAGAGACCACCATCTTGCACTTTCCGGGGGTAAAATTCCCGTATGAGCGATGCGAGCCACAGCGGGGAGACGCCGAAGAGGTACCGCTGGCTTGCGGTCGCCCTTTCGGTTCTCATGCCCGGGTTCGGGCAGTTGTATCTTGGCCGATACCGTCGTGCAGCGGTATGGATGTCTCCGATCGTCGTTGCCGGGCTTGCGGTCATCGTTGCGTCCCGTTCGAGCACCGTCTCGATAATTGGCGTTGCGCTCACCCCACAGGCACTGTGGGGACTCCTGGTCGTCGACGTTCTCGCGGTTGTCTGGCGACTGGCTGCTGCGGTCGATGCATACGTCGTTGCTGACCCAAACCCGAATCCGAGGAAACACCATCGGCTGGCTGCTGTGGCAGGGTGGATGGTCGTCGGAGTTGCGGTATTGGTTCCGCACGCTGGCGTCGGGAAGCTCACCGTGGATGCCCTGGTGCTCGTTGACACGGTATTCGTCCTCGAGGGAGAAGATGTCCCACAGGTACCGATCATTCCGATCGGTACAGATGCCGACATCGTGCCTGACCCCGCTCTTGCTGATGCCGTGGCGCCGGAACTGTACGAGAAGGAGCCGATCCTCTATTTCGCATTGGACCCTGACAACGAACGATCTCTGAGGAACCTCATCTTCCGTGACGGGATCGGAGACCCAGGAGCGGTTGCGGTGTGGTCCAAGATCGTGGGAGAGCGCCGCAACGCAGCGGTCGAGGTGCCGTTCCTGCCCTTTGATGAACGCGTCGGTACGGACAGGATCACGATCCTGCTCGCTGGCGGAGACGGGGGACCTGGTCGAGGAGGTATGCGCACCGACACCATGATGGTCGCGACGATCGATGTCGTGACCGGCAGGGCGGCGATATTCGGTTTCCCCCGAAATCTCGGTCACACGCCTCTGCCGAGCCGGTTCAAGGACGCTTTCGTTGATCTGCAAAGGAGCGTGAATGCCAGAATTGCCGGTACCGAGAACGGAGGACTCGCTCCCGACTGCGATTGTTTCCCCGAACAACTCAACGCCCTTTACCCGTTCACGAGGAAGTGGACGAGGACGTATCCGAACGAGGTCGATCCTGGCATGGCGGCCCTTCGAGACACGCTCTCACATGTGATGGGCATCCCGATCGACTACTACGCACTCGCCGACATGGCAGCGTTCGTCGACCTCGTCGACGCCATTGATGGAGTCGACGTCTATGTCCAACAACCCGTCAAGGCTGAGGTGTCGCCTCCCCGTGAGGGTGATCCGTGGGCG
>JAMBLJ010000101.1 GCA_023336815.1 Actinomycetes bacterium | reverse complement strand
GGTGACATCTTCCAGGTAGCCGAGGTTGTGCGTGACCTCACCTACGCCCAGCAGGTGAAGGGTATTTCGCCGGCCCTCAAGCGAATGCTCGCGAAGGCGAGACTCATCATTGTCTCAGAGCTGCAGTTCAGCCTCGCGCTCTCGGAGGAGAAGACCATCGAGAAGCTCGATAGGGCTCTTCCCCAGGTCGAACCGCCAGACGACGCCTGATGCGCTGGCGGGTTCGTGCCCGATGAGGACAGCGGCAGTCATCGTCGCCGCCGGTTCGGGGACGCGCTTTGGACGCCCGAAACACAACGCCCTACTCGCCGGTGTTGAACTCTGGCAACGGTCCGTGGACGCGTTCATTGCCGCCGGTACCGACCAGATTGTCGTAGTTGGTGATGTTCCCGGCGGTCTCGCAGGTGGGCCTCGTCGGAGAGACTCCGTGGCGATTGGTCTTGCTGCCTTCGCACCTGACACCGAGTGGGTGCTCATCCACGATGCCGCGAGGCCTCTCATTACAGCCGAACTGATCGCAAGGGTCAGAGAACGGTCGTTGGTCGGCGATGTTGATGGAGTGATTCCAGCCATCCCCGTGACAGACACCATCAAGCATGTGGATGGGGAGACCGTGCTCACGACGGTCGATCGTTCGACTCTCGTCTCAGTTCAAACACCCCAGGCGTTCCGACTCTCGGTACTTAGGGAAGCCCATTCAGCCGATCAGCTCGATGCGACCGACGATGCAGCGATGGTCGAGCGTCAGGGCGGTACCGTTGTCCAGGTGATGGGTGACCCAATGAACTTCAAGATCACAGTACCTGATGATTTGGTGCTTGCCACCGCCTACTTGAGAGCAGTTGCTGACCGTGAATGATGTGCGCACCGGCGTTGGGTATGACGCCCATAGATTCGGTGGGGATGGGCCTGTCGTGCTCGCTGGCGTGACAGTCGACCACAACGTCGGAGTGTTGGGGACCTCTGACGGGGACGTCGCCACGCACGCGGTGTGTGACGCCCTCCTCGGTTCGGTCGCCGACGGGGATCTCGGTACTCACTTCCCGAGCTCCGACCCTCGATGGGAAGGCGTTGACTCCCTTGACCTTTTGGCCATGTGCATGGCGAGAGTGACGGCGGCTGGGTACTCGGTGAGCTCGGTTGATCTCACCATCATCGTTCAGAGCATCCGGGTTGCCCCTCATCGAGAGCAGATGCGTCGCCGCCTGGCGGATGCGATGGCAATCGATGTAGAACGAGTCTCTGTCAAGGCCACGACAACGGACGGATTGGGCTGGATCGGAACAGATGTAGGGCTGGCCTCTCAGGCTGTCGCTACCGTCTACAGCTGATCGATCACCGTTCTTGCCATCCCCGGATCATCGGTGATGATGGCGTCGACGCCTGCGGTGGCCATCGATACCACATCCTCAGGTGAGTTGACGCCCCACACCACAACCCTGAGCTTCGCCTCTGCGAGTGCCTCCATGATGCTGGCGGTATCGGCCGCGACATGGACGATATTGGGGTTGATGGCGTCCATCTCGAATTCTCGCGCAGTTGCCATACCGTCGTTGAGCGGCACGGAAGCCAGTACCAGTTGGCTACATAGGAGATCCGGTGCGATCTGCCGGACTCGGTGCATCGACACTGGATCGAACGAGGACATGAGAATCCGTTTCGGGTCGTCGTACGATCGGAGCTCTCGAATTGTCTCATCGACGATTGTGCGGTGCTCATCGAAGCCTTTCTCATGAGGGAAGTTCTTGATCTCCACGTTGACAAATACGCTGCCCGGAATGGAGTTCATGGCTTCTCTCAGTGTTGGCACCTTGGGTGCAAGCTCCCGTATTGCGCCGAACTCGAGAGAGGACAGAGTTCCAATACCCGGGTAGGACTCGTCGTGACTCACGATCAGAACGCCATCGCTCGTGCGGCGAACATCGAGTTCGATTCCGTCGGTTCCGGCCTCGACGGCCAGCCTGTAGGCCTCAAT
>JAMBLJ010000100.1 GCA_023336815.1 Actinomycetes bacterium | reverse complement strand
TTCACTGTGTGCGTTGAAGAGTACGAGAAAGCTGTCATCGATCACTCGCTCACCACGCGCATCGAGCGTCGGGATGGCGTTGCCGTTGAGATACACAGCCAGAGATTTCGCGTGCCCACGGTTCCAATCGTCGTCCGACATCGGTGTGCCGTCGGTGTTGTACCACGCGATGTCATGTCTGTCGGAACCCCTGACGCTTCTCCCCTCGAACCATCGCCGTCTCCGGAAGACGGGGTGCTCGCGTCGCACGCGGACCAACTCTCGCGTGTAGGAGAGCATGTCCGAGTCGATGTTCGTCCAGTCGTACCATGAGACCTCGTTGTCCTGACAGTACGCATTGTTGTTGCCTTTTTGTGTTCTTCCCAGCTCATCGCCGCCAAGCAACATCGGTACACCCTGGGAGAGCATGAGGGAGGTCAGCATGGATCTGGCCCGACGGTCACGAATCCGCAAGACCTCGGGGTCATCGGTCTCTCCCTCAACGCCAGAATTCCATGAACGGTTGTGACTTTCGCCGTCACGGTTGCCCTCTCCGTTGGCATCGTTGTGCCTCTCGTTGTAGCTGACGAGATCCCGAAGGGTGAAGCCATCGTGCGCAGTGACGAAATTGATGGACGCGTGCGGTAGCCGTCCGGCGAATCCGTAGAGATCCGAACTTCCGGTGAACCGGGAAGCGAAATCAGCAAGAGTCCACTCCTCTCCCCGCCAGTAGTCGCGGACACCATCGCGGAACCTTGCATTCCATTCACTCCACAACGTCGGAAAGTTCCCTACCTGATACCCACCATCACCTACATCCCAGGGCTCAGCGATCAGCTTCACCTGGCTAACCACCGGGTCCTGGTGGATGAGATCGAAGAAGGCAGCGAGCTTATCGACCTCGTGGAGATCCCTGGCGAGGGCCGCGGCGAGATCGAACCGGAAGCCATCGACGTGCATCTCCTCGATCCAGTATCTCAGACTGTCCATGATCAGAGTGAGGACCTGGGGATGCCTGACGTTGAGACTGTTGCCCGTCCCCGTGTAGTCCACGTATCTGCTCGGGTCGCCAGGGTCGAGGCGGTAGTACGACGGATTGTCTATCCCCCGGAAGCAGAGAGCAGGGCCTCGGGGACCGCTTTCTCCAGTGTGGTTGTAGACAACATCGAGGATCACTTCGATCCCTGCTGCATGGAGAGCCTTGACCAGGGTCTTGAACTCATCGACCTGTTCACCGCGATCCCCGGTGGCCGAGTACGCGCCATGGGGGGCAAAGAAACCGATCGTGCTGTAGCCCCAATAGTTGGTGAGACCCTGCTCGGTCAGGGAATGTTCGGATACGAAGTGATGCACTGGCTGGAGTTCGACCGCAGTTACGCCAAGGTGGACGAGATGAGAGATGATGGGCTCGCTTGCCAGGCCAGCGTATGTTCCCCTGAGATGGTCGGGAACGTCAGGGTGGCGTTTCGAGATTCCACGCACATGCGTTTCGTAGATGACCGACTCGAAGAGCGCATGGTTGGGCGGGGTGTCATCGCCCCAGTCAAAGTCACTGTCGACCACGACCGAGCGCGGCACAACGGCCGAGTTGTCCCTGGGATCCAAGCGGTCCGGGTCATCGATCTGATGAGCGAACACACGGTCTGACTCGTCAACGGAGCCCTCGATGGCCTTTGCGTAGGGGTCGAGCATGAGCTTGTTCTCGTTCGTCAACAACCCCTTGGACGGGTCCCATGGACCGTGGATCCTGAAGCCATATCGTTGGCCTGGCCCGATATTCGGAACGTATCCATGATGCACGAACCCGGTTGTCTCCGGAAGGCGCATCCTCGACTCCTTCCCCTGTTCATCGAACAGACAAAGGGAGACATGGTTCGCGCTCTCAGCGAACACGGCGAAGTTGGTACCGGAGCCGTCGAAAGTAGCCCCTTGGGGGAACGCCTCGCCCGGCCAGATCGGGGATGTCACAGGCGCAGATCGGGTCGGTAGACGAACCGGTCGTAGTCAGAAACCATTCGGCTCGCGGTCACGAAGGGTCCAAGTGTCTTCCAGTTGTGACGCATCATCTCGATCCACGCATCGCTCATCGGCGATCCATCTTGGTAGAAAAGAGGTGCGACCTCGTCTATCAGTATGGAATAGAGAGAAGCCGCCTCATCCGCGTCGCGTTCCATACGATCAGCAGCGTCAGATGTCTCGATCTTCCATCCGTTCCTGCCATCGAAGCATTCATCCCACCAGCCATCGAGGATCGACACGTTCAGGCAACCGTTGAGCGCAGCCTTCTCACCGCTCGTTCCCGAGGCCTCGTGGGGACGCACAGGATTGTTGAGCCAGACGTCGCAGCCGGCCGTCATCCGTCGCGCTACAGCCATCTGATAGTCAGGTACGAATACGAACCGGCCACGAGCTGCTTCAGACGCAGCGAAGGACGCCACGCGGTGAACGATCTCCTTCCCTGAATCGTCCGCTGGGTGAGATTTCCCAGCGAAGATAAACTGGACCGGGTGATCACTGTCTGTGAGAAGCTGCTCGAGCCGGTCCAGGTCATTGAGAAGCAGATCCGCACGCTTGTACGTGGCGAAACGGCGAGCAAAGCCGATAGTGAGGATGTCGGGATCGAGTTCGACGCGAGGTCCGATCCGCTCAGCGACAAGATCGATGAGGTATTGCCGGTCTTTCCTGCGAACCCTCCTCAGGACACTCGAGTCGATAGTCTCGACCGGCTTCCATGATTCGGATGACGTCGATACCCAGTTGGTTCCCATCGCAGATTCGAAAACTTCCTGGAGATCGTTGGAAACCCATGTCTTTGCGTGAACACCGTTGGTCACGGACGAGATTTCGGGTCCACCTGGCACCTTGGAGAACATCTCGCGGCTGACGGCGCCATGAAGCTTTGAAACCCCATTTGACCGGCTGGCAACGCGGAGGCAAAACGCGGCCATGTTGAATGTCTCCGGCTCACCTGGCATATGGGCAAGGGAGAGGAGTTCAGAGATCGAAACCCCGTATCGATCGGACCACACGCCGAGGTACCGCTCCATCAGGTCATGGGGAAACCGATCGATACCTGCAGGGACGGGCGTGTGTGTGGTGAAGACGATCTTGTCGCGGACGGCATCGAGCGCCTCACTCAAGTTCAGGCCCTTGTCAACCTCCTCTCCGATGAGTTCGAGCGCAAGGAATCCGGCATGCCCTTCGTTGAGGTGAAATGTCGAAGGGGTGTAGCCCAATTGTCGAAGTGCCCGGACTCCTCCAACACCCATGAGAAGCTCCTGCCGGATGCGGTGCTCCCGATCACCGCTGTACAACCGGTCAGACACCTTGCGGCCCCGCTCATCGTTCAGCTCGACGTCGGTATCGAGGAGGTAGAGCCTGGTGCGGCCAACGTCAGCCCGCCACACTCTCGCTTTCACGATCCGATCATCCATTGTGATATCCACCATGACTGGCATCTGCTCGAGTCCCAGCGACCTGGGGTCGGATCGTTCGTACATCTCTCGTTGCGCCTCGTGGGCGATCGCCTGATGAAAGAACCCGTCACGGTAGAACAGTCCAACAGCAACGAGGGGCAATCCCAGATCACTGGCAGCCTTGAGATGGTCACCGGCAAGCACACCGAGGCCGCCCGAGTACTGCGGAAGGGTTTCCGAGACACCGAATTCAGGCGAGAAGTATGCGATCTCCGCATTCGGATCTCGTTCCGGTTGGCGTACACGTAACGCGGCGGCCATCGCGGCTTCGATGAAGTCCCGATCACTCAGGAAACGATCGTAGTTCGCATCGGTGAGCGCCCTGATCCGCTGGAGCGGATGGAGGAAGCCAGTTCCTGACGGGAGCTGCGAAAAGAGACTCTGGGTGTGCCTGTCCCATGTCCAGGAATAGTTGCTCGCAGCGGCCACGAGTGCGCCCTCGAGTTGCGAACGCGTTGTCATGTCAGTCACAGGTCAATCCTTGGGAGAGCGAGGAAGCAACGATTCTACTGCAAGCCGTTTCGGTGGCTGCGCGACGAGGATGCATCTCTGAGGGCGCTCAGTTGCTCGAGCGCGTGGACAAGGGATTCATCCGCGATGATCTCCTCGAGCGTATGGGTGTACCGAAGCCGCCAATTCGGACGTTCTCTGTACGTGCCAGGGACGTTCTGGCGACGTTCCTCCATCAGGAGATCGTCGATGTTCAGAAGAGCGATCGCAGCGTCAGAGCAAACCATCCATTCCATGACGGCGTCGCTCGTTTCACGCACCGTCGATGTACCGAATCGTTGCCGCACAACCGCGATCGCTTCCTGTCTGGCGTTGGACTCAGCGCGCGACCTGTCTGCGTCGAACACACCAAGGTCTGTCAAATCGAAGATGTCGAGCTCCTTCCACCAGGCAGCGAAGGAGGGCGTGTCGTGACTCGTCATCGCGACGAGATCTTCGGAGTCTGGCTCCAGTGCCCCATCCGGTGCCACGACCATGCCAAGCAACCGATGCGCGTCAAGAGCCGAGCCAACCTCGGGAGGTACCGTCCCGAGGTTCTCGCCAACAACCCCGCAGCGGGCACGGACAGACTCGATGGCGATGATCGCAAACATCTCATCAGAGGGCTGCATCACATAGGCACCGTCCGTGGCCGCGGCACCGTGCGGTACCCACCATGTTCGGTGCATACCCATCACATGATCGATCCTGAGCAATCCCGCCACGGAGAACTGTTTTGCAATCGCCTTTCGAAAGTTCGCATGGCCGCTCGCCCGTGACACACTTGGGATTGATGCGGGTAGGCCCCAATCCTGACCACCTACGAACAACGTGTCCGGCGGCGCCCCGAGACTCGCGTCAGCGAAGAGGTTCGGGTTATCCCATATGTCGTACCCATCAGGATGACACCCGATGGGAAGGTCGAGGTAGAGATACTGACCACGATCGCGCATCGCTGACGAGAGGGATGCGAGCTGCTCGTCCATGATCCATTGCACTGTCGCGTGATAGTTGACACGTTCAGGGTCTGGTCGAAGCGCATCAGACCACCCTCTCCAATTTCGGCCATGAGCATCGGTCAGAGCCCTGAAATGTGCATACCTGGAGATCTCCGGATTGCATTTCGTATACGCAGCGACGCTTGCGCGCAGTCCAGGGGTTCGCTCAACGTGATCAGCATATCGACCAAGCTCGGCATGTATGGACCGACCGGTTGCGTCGTAGTCCACCCACAGTGGGTCAAGCGACCGTTCAGGGACTGCCGGATTCCAGTCAGGAACCGACGTCAGGTCAATGAAGATCTCGTTCCATGCCCGGCGAGATGCAGGCGAGTAGGGGGACGGTTGATCCGGGAACGCCGCAAGGAGGGGCAGGGTCCCGACAACGCTGACTCCCACCCTATCAGCGAAAGCTGCGAGATCGGCCAGTTCACGTAGCGTGCCAATCCCGACATCGGCATCGTCCGCACGAAGTGCGTAGGTAGGGGAGGTCAATCCGACAAGACCGTGGGGGGCTTTATGGGCAGTCCGTGGTGCAGCGATGATGTGCGACGAGAAGGTGCCCCCATTGATCTGCAGCTGGTGATAGCCACTCGGGAGACCACCGGACAGAGAAACACGCCCACTCGACACCTGAAGTGGCACTTCGCTCCCCGATTCCAACACGAGCGCCGCATCGACAATGGTCGCTGCTACTTCAACGTCGGGAAGCTGCCCATCCCAGGCAACGATCACTGGTTCAACAACGTGACGCCTGTGCGCGATCTCGTCTGATGCTCGACCTATTTCACCTGCTGAGTCGAGTGATTCTCCAAGAACGGCTGACACCACGGGGATGAGATCGTCCATCGACACCGACCGAGCCTCACCCCATGCATCGACCCAGTCGACTGCCACGCCGAGATTCTTCGCCATCGACAGAACGGACCGCTCCACGGATGTCCGCTCCGAACCATCGCTCACAGATCGACCGAGTACGTATCGTGACGATCCATGACCTCGAGTACGGCAACGGGATCCATGGCATCCTCCCCGACGGCCGCGCTGAGGTCCCTCAGATACGCGCCGAACCCACCGGGTGTCGTGAACTCGAGGAGTCGCATGGGTTGCGAACTTCGATTCGCAAACGCGTGGGCAACACCTGCAGGGATGAAGAGGAACCCACCTGCCACCACATCGATCGTTCGGTCGGCAGTGACGAAGGTCGCCACCCCATCAACGACGTACCAGGAATGGTCCGTTCGCTCGTGTGCATGCACTGGCGGCCCCTCGAATGCTGGTGGAACGGTGAATTCCTCCACGGACGATCGGTCCCCTGTGTTTTGTGCGGTCGACAGGAGTCGAACCTGCACAGGGCCGATTGAGAACGTTTCGCCCTGGCCCGGTCCGAGAAAGAGAGAGTCTCCTGGCACGTTCGCCTCCGATGTCGAGTCATCCAGAATCTACATCGTCACAAGCAATGGGGTGAGCCTTGTCAGTATCCGGGGGCCCTACTGGTAGTCGCCACTCGCCGCCCCTGGAGTTGCCTCCATGGGTTCGCTCGTCGGATCGTTCCGCTTGCGGTCCCTCAGATAGCGAGGTCCAGCGGTTCTCTTCGGTGCATCCTTTGCCATCTGAGCGGCAAGCTCCTTCGACTGCTTGATGCGTTCACCACGCTCGAGTTCGAGTTGTTTCAAGGTCTCATCGACCTTCATCATCTGCTCATTCGAAACAGGGGCGAAGCGGTAAGCAGCGTGCACGAAACGTGCCGTGTCGCCTCGATAGTCGTGGCCAAACGACTTGAACTCTCCAGGGACGACACGCATCGCGTTCATCGCGTCGATACCGACCTGGACGAAAGTTGCGAGCGGTATCCACTGCATCGTCTCTGGTACGTTCCGACCTCGCGGTCCGGGTTCCAGCCAGGCTGGCTGCTTGACAGCAAGCCTGAAGGCGATCTGAGCGATCGGATCGTTGTCGTGATCCAGAATGACCGCCCTGAGGTTGTCGCGCTCCTCGTCTGTGAGCTCGGCAAGCTCTTCGAATCGGTCGAAGGTGCCTACGGTTCCGTCAGGGACAAGTTCGCTTGACCCGTCGCGCATGCCGTTCTTTGACCATTTTGCGAGTCCGGGGAGGCCGAACCACAGTGCTCGGTCGATCCCGTAGTGATCGAATCCGGCGATGCCACGATGCATCACCACATCAGAAGATGACCATGCACCAAGGCTCTCACCAAAGACCAGTACCTTGGGACGTTCGTTCTCTGGCCGCTCGGCGAGACGCTGGGTGATCCCCCACAGAAGTTGGCGGAACTGCTGACGTCCGAGCGCCACCTTCTGAACAGCTAGGAAGCTCGGTGACCGACCGTACTGGATACAACAGGTCGCGATGTCGCCACGAGACAGGATCTCTGCGGATTCGATCATCGTCTGGTCGACCCACCCGGTTCCCGTTGGGGAGAACAGAAGAAGGTACTTGCGGTCGAACGCCCCAAGGCGATCAAGCTCCTCAAGAGCCATCTCGGAGCGTCCGGTCGAGTACATCGGTTCGCTGTTGTAGCCGATGTAGGCACGGATCGGGTGTGCAACGGGTTCCTCGCCAAGGGATTCCCTGATCACCTCAGGTGTTATGACATCTGACACATACCTGCGTCCCTGGAGACCAAGCTCATCGAACGGTGAGATGCTGCTCGGTCCGCCCGATACGAACTCGTTCTGTGGTGGTTCGCTGTAGGCGGGTTCGATCTTTTCGTTGGAACGAGCGATGAATCCGACGCCAAAGGCGTACAGGGCGGAAACACCACCGGCCCACACTGCAGCGTTGACGGCGCGTCCGATAAGCCTGCGCGCTGGGTCGGTCCCGAAATAGTCCATCGAGGCATTCCTCGAACCGACGAAACCCTTCCCGATATAGCGTCCTGCGGTCACGACGCCAAAGCCGATTCCGAGGGCGGCAGGGAGACTCGCTGGTTTGTCCTCGGCGGACCATCGTTGGATCAGCCCCTGCCGGGTCTCGAGCAGCTTCTCGGAATACAAGAGTGCACCAGCGAAGCCTCCGATTCCGATCATGATCGGACGGACCGGCCCAGAAGCCGGGTAGCGCTCTCGTACTTCGGTTGCGCTCTCGTACACCATTCCACCGACGCCTCCAGCCATTGCAAGCCTTCCGAACGTGCGAGCACTCGCCAGAGCCGTGCTCTCGGTCCTCTCTTGTGGGATCCTCGTGAGAGCAAAACCCGCCCCGGTCAGAGCGACCCTCGCACCCATACGAACGCCGTAGGGAGAGGTGCTTGGAACGGCTTTACGAATTGCGGCATCGAAGCCCTTCCCGACGATCTCGGCGGCAAGAACCGACATCGCAGCTGCCATTCCCTGGTGCATAGAAGCGCGCGGCATGAGTGACGGTCCAAAGGAATCGAAAAGCGCTGTGGTCTTGAGCGGAGCAGATGGATCGTTCGTGATCGGATTGAATCGCTCAGCAAGGAATGTGGCTGCCGCGAGGCCCCGTCGTCCCAGTTCCGTTCTCCCTGCCATACTCTCACTCCTGGCTGACTCGTCACCGGTATCGATGCGATGTTACAGGGTATTGGCGCATCCGATCGGCGAACACCCAACAAAAGTCGCCATCCCAACAACAAAGGACAGCGTGATGAAGGTAGCCGTAACCGGAGCATCCGGATTCATTGGTTCCGAGATCGTTCGTGTCCTCCTTGATCGGGGTCACACCGTTCATGGGACGGTCCGGAACACAAGCAACGAGGAGAAGACGGGGCCTTTGCGGACACTCGACGGTGCGAACGAACGCCTCGTGCTCTTTACTGCGGACCTGCTTGATGACGACAGCTTCGACGATGCTTTCGCCGGGTGCGACATCATCATGCACGTCGCAAGCCCGTACGTCATCGATGTTGACGACGCCCAACGAGATCTTGTCGACCCTGCCGTCCGAGGAACCAGGGCTGTACTGCTCGCCGCGGACCGAAGCGGGTGCCAGCGCGTTGTCTTGACCTCTTCCACCGCAGCCATCACAGACGAACCGGAGAGCCGTCGCTATACCGAAGCCGACTGGAACACACTCTCATCGCTGACGCGAAACCCCTACTACTACAGCAAGACACTCGCCGAGCGATCTGCATGGGACTTCGTGGATGCAGAGTCTCCGAGTTTCGACCTCATCGTGATCAATCCGGCGGGTGTCATCGGTCCGTCACTTGCGCCATCGGTGAACACGAGCAACCGCATCACCATGGATCTTCTCAACGGTGGTGTGTATCC
>JAMBLJ010000099.1 GCA_023336815.1 Actinomycetes bacterium | reverse complement strand
TCCAGCCGAGAGCCTGGAGCTTCGCGATGCTGGGCGGGACCCTGTTCATGTCCTCGTAGCCCTCGCCATAGAACTCCTCGCCGGAGATCTCGATGATCTCACCGGTATAGGTATCTCCGGTGAGACCCTCATATATCTCAGTCATGAGCGCAGCAAGTTCCCGCATCGAAATATCCGTCGACGGATTCCCAATGTTGTAGACCTCGTTGATCGCCTCAGGAGCTGTCAACAGTGTGGAGAACGCCGTGTTCGCGTCCTTGATGTGGGTGAACGTCCTACGCTGCTCGCCACCATCAACGAGGAACATCGGCCCGCCGGTGAGAAGTGCTGACATGAAGTGAGCAAAGACTCGTGGTCCTCCCGTGGTTCCTGCTTCGACGAGATAGTCGAAACGTGGGCCAACGAAATTGAACGGTCGCACGATGGTGTACTCAATGTCACCCGCGAGGCCGTGGGCATGGATGATCCGCTCAAGGAACTGCTTCCCACTCGCATATACCCACCGCTGCTTCGAAACCGGTCCCATCACAAGGCTGCTCGAGTCCTCCTGGTAGGTCCCGTTCTGGCTCTGCTTCCCATACACCTCCGACGTGGAGTATTGGAACAGCCGCTTGCCATGGCGCATGCAGGCTTCAGCGATCTTGACATTCTCGAAGAAGTTCAACCTGATCACATCGAGCGGATTGGATACGTACAGACTCGGATTCGCGTACGCGACGAGGTCCACGACAACGTCGGTTTGTGCGACGAGCGAATCGACCGGATCCGTGGGGCTTGTTATATCAGCCTCGATGAAGCGGAAGTTCGCACCGGAGATACCGTCGAGTTTCTGGTCGGTGACATCGACACCCACGACTTCGTGTTCTCCCTCCTCGATCAGATGCTCAACTAGGTTCGAGCCGATGAATCCGCCGGCACCTATCAATAGAAGCTTCATGTGGGTCTGCCTACCTTTCGGCCGCGCGGGCACCGCGCGTTGTCGTTACTGTTGTCAAAATCTATTTGCCCTGTTGCTTGCCGAGGACGGCAGCGGGCGTGTTCACGAGAATCCACACGTCAGACTTGAAGGTGACGTGTTCGACATAGTCGATGTCAATCGCGGTGCCTTCGTGCATCGGGATGTCACCTCGAGCGGTTACCTGCCACAGACCCGTTAGCCCGGGTTTCACCTCGTGGCGGCGGTGCTGCCAGTCGTCGTATCCGGCAACGATCTGCGGGAGCTCAGGACGTGGTCCTACGACCGCCATATCGCCGAAGGCTATGTTCCAGAACTGTGGAATCTCGTCGAGGCTCCACTTTCGAAGGAACCGTCCGTAGGGAATATGACGAGGGTCATCGTTCGACTTGTGATTCTGGCGCCGATCAGGATGAGAGATCGATGTCGTGCCATTCCGCCGGTCTGCTTCCATCGTGCGGAATTTGTAGACTGTGAACTCCCGGCCATGTTGACCGAGGCGACGCTGACGGTAGATCGCAGGGCCGCCCAACGTTACCCATATACCTGGCACGATGATTGCGACGAGTGGCAATGTCACAATCGAGAAAGCAACCCCTGCGATCCTGTCGATGACCGGCTTGACGCTCTTTTCATAAAGGCCCCGCCGATGAAATTCCTGTGCCTCACGTAGCGGAACCGAAGCCCGCTCGATCGGTTGAACAAGACGTGTGTCGTGTTCTTCGTCACGCTTTCTCGCGTAAACCATCTCCCCTGCCCTCCTCTTGCCCCTTCGCGCCAGCCCAGCGCCTTGGAGCCGAGTATATGCGTTAGAACC
>JAMBLJ010000098.1 GCA_023336815.1 Actinomycetes bacterium | reverse complement strand
TCCGTGATCGTAAGAAGGCTGGCCCGGATTCGGAAGTCGTCGGCGACAACTCTCCCGTCGAGCGAGACGTTGAGATGCGTCGAGTTACTCGTCTCCTTGTCGCACCAACCGAACACCTTGACCACGCCACCATCGTCGTGATTGACAGGGCAGGTCGATCCCTCTCCGAGAGTCCTGCGACCCTCGGAGAATCCGCGCCGCCACCTCAAGCCCGGACCACCATCAAGGGCGTGCGCAACCCTGCGAATCGATGCAACTAGGCGTTGCTGCGATACCAGTCTTCGATGTTCCAGGTGTAGGTGGCCTGAGTCGGGTTGTGCTTGAAGCCACCGATCTCGTCCTCCCACACGGCGGCAGTCACGAGCCTCGCGTAGAGCGGGTGCATAACAGCATTGTCGGCCAGAATGTTCTCGGCCTCATGGATGAGGGCAATGAGCTCATCCGGATCAACGGTCTGGTTCATCAGGTCACGAACCTCCGCGTAGCGGATGGACGCGTCATCAGCAGTTGCGCCATCGTCCACGACGCCGTAGCGGTAGTAGTTCGAGCCGTTCGGTGGCGGTGCCTCCGGATCCCACACGTCATGGATGCCCGTGAGACCGGCCAAGCCGGGGGTACCGACCCATGCCCACTCACCGAGGTCCCACTTGCCGTTGTCGAGGGTCTCGCCGAAGAACACCTGCGAATCCTCGAGCTGGTTCTCGTAGGGGATGCCCGCAGCAGCGAACATCTCGGCGAACAGTTCGGACATCTTCACACGATCGTCCTTGTTCGACGTCGTGGTGAACACCACCGAGCACTCCTTGCCAGTCTCTTCGACAGCAGCGGCATACAACTCAGCTGCGACCGCGGAATCAAAGTTGTATTGCGCCCAGGAGTCCTGAGACCACGTCGGGGTGAACGGTGTGACGTAGGAATCAAGGGGTTCAACCTGGCCAGCGAGAATCTCGTCGACCAGGAGTTGCTTGTCGATGGCATGGCCGATGGCCTGTCGCATTGCGAGCGACTCGTTGCATGAATTCTCGTTTCGAGCGAACCGACCGTCTCCAAACTGGAAATGCAAGTGCTCCCACACCGGTCCGGAAAGGACTTCAACACGGGCCCCTCCGGATTCGAGGGCCCGCAGGGTCTCGATAGTCTCGGTGTTCGATGGCGGTTGGATGACGTCGACTTCACGCGCTTTGAAGGCATCGATGATCGACTCGGTCTCCGGGATGAATCTGAAGATCACACTGTCGAGATAGGGCAGCTGCTGCCCGGTCTCGGGATCGGTCTTCCAGTAGTTGTCGTTACGGACCAGCTTGATCGACTCGCCCTTGATCCACTGATCGAACCTGAAGGGGCCGCCCGAGGCCCACATCTTGTCGTTCCAGTCGGTCGCGAAGTCTGAGCCTTCGATCGAATGCTTCGGAAGGATTGCCCCGAATAGCAGCTCGTAGAGCGTGGTCGGCGCGGCGAGTGTGTACTCGAACGTCTTGTCACCGACAACGACCGAATCGAGGTAGATGTCCTCGTAGGTGGTCTTGCTGACCGGGAGATCCGGATCAAGGATCGTCTCGAGCGTGAACATGAAATCGTCACCCGAAATCGGAGTCCCATCCTCCCAAACCGCCTCGTCGACGATGGTGTATCGGACGGTCATGGTGCCATCGCTATTCAATGTGACACCACCATTTGTGGTCGTCGGGAGTTCCGTTACCAGCTCGGGGATCAATTCGAGCGTATACCCGTCAATCTCCTGAACACCCGACAAATACCCCTGTCCGATGATCGAGACAATGACTTTGTCACCACCGGGAACGAACGGGTTGAGCGTCGGCGGCTCCTGGTCGTCTGCCGCGATGGCCTCTCCACCGTACGGCTTCTCGAACTTCGCTTCGGTGGTCGTCGTCTCAGGCGCCGCGGTTGTCGTTGTCTCTTCCGTTGCTTCTGTTGTTTC
>JAMBLJ010000097.1 GCA_023336815.1 Actinomycetes bacterium | reverse complement strand
GGCAGCGTTGCCCCGGTAATAGATCCGGACGATTACCCAGACATATTCGACCGCCTTCTCGAGAAGTCGCTTGGTGACCTCGCTGATACTCAGGACCATCGGTACCGGCTCGCCCGTGAAGACACGATTCGCGGCAGGTTCATCGAGAATCAGCCGTCGGTGATCGAAGACCATCGGTTGTTACCCCCTGCTATCACCGTGTTGGATGAGTGGGTGCCCGACGAGAGGCTCATGGTCGGCGGTCGCCCGCAGCAGCCAGCACGTTTCGCTCTCAATGTCGATCGTGATGCGGTTCTCGATCGAGCACTCGCATGGACTCATCGAGATGGATTCGCGTTCGAGCGATTTATCCGCCAGGGTCTCCGAGACTATCTGTCTGAACGACCGGGCGTGTCTGCCCGCGAGTTGCACGACCGTCAGGAGGCCTTCATGGCGGCACTTGAGAAGGCATTCAGATCATCCGCACCGCTCGTCGATATCGATGAGGCCGCTGTCGAAATGATCCACGTCGGGAAGCAGGCCGAACTGTCGCCCACGCCTAGCGAGATTCCCCTGGCAGGTCATCCGCTCGAAGAACGCGTGAAGGAGTTCGCGCATAATGTGATGCTTGACGGGCAGGAACCGACACTGTCTCAGTCTCATCGGGTGACGCGGATATCCGTGTTCTCAACACTCGACGGTGCGCTCCATCCTGCGGCATTCGACTCCATAACGGCTCCTATTGCTGAAGCTTGGCGTGAAGCGATTCGAACCAACAATCTTGAGAATTTCTGGAGGTGGAGGAGAGCGCGCCCGCTCAGCGAATCCGTACCGATTCCACGCGACACGCTACGAACCCTGGTCCGAGGATGGTTGACGGCCAACGCACTGACTCTCCTACGATCCGAACCGGATCAAGCCATTGTCGAATTGCAGACAGAGTCGGGGACAGTGAAGTCTCCGCAGCTGTTGTTGTCACCTGGACCGAACATGTACGAGGCTCTCGGATCACTCCTTGAAACTCTGTCAGTAGCGTTGCCAACAGCCGCCAATTCGAAGCGTTTCGACGAGTATCTCGGGATCTACGAGCATCTGATTGATATGGGAACGTCAGCCCAACCTGGCAGGTCGCCAGGTGAATACTTGGCTGTGAACCAAGTCATTGAGAATTGGGTGGAGACTGGGCGACCGTGGAAGAACCATCCGATAGTGAAGGCCAGTCTTGATCAAAGGTCAGAACGGGTCGACTATCTGTCGGATCTGTACGCAACGGCTGCGGATCAGTACCGCAAGCTGGCGGACGACGCGCACGATCGCGGCCATATTACGCCTACTTTCGCGTGGCTTGGATTGATCTCCACGATCGAGGGTGCGCTTGCTGACCTACTGGAGGCGATCGATCGGATGAACATTACCGAAGTCGGCGTTTGATCATGTCTAGTTCAGTCTCGATTCTGATCGTAGACCTTGCCGATGAGACGTTTGCGGCCGTCGGCAACCGACTACGGTCTTTCGCTCGAGACCATCTGATCGACGATCTGGTCATTGTCGACGTCAATACTGTGACGTCGACTGAAACCCCAGCTGCAGTGGCAGGCACCGACCAGGAAGAGGACGAACTCTACGCGGTCCTTGGTCGTCGATCGATAGCGACCGCTCGAGTCTGTGCTGTGGCGCATTCCGGAATGGATGGAACAGAAACAACCACCGTAGCCGACGAGATCTTCACAAACCTCAAGGAGTTGAGTCCGCCGGGGACAAGGCTCAAGAGTGTTCGAATCTGGGCGGGTGACGACGAGGCTGAGTACCCAAGCAGTTATGCAAGTCCTGCGATTGATGCGAATCTAGTCGTTATCCCCGAAGATCGGGCATCTGGTGTCCAGTTTGGAGTTCCGATTCGAGACGTGCGGAGCACACTATTTGTTGAGAGTCTGGCTGTCGAGATTGCGACACAGCTTGGACTGTGGATCGGGATGTCGGGTGCACCGGTCGATGATGCAACCCTCGGAGTGATCGGTTACGGGAGCGCGAAGATCTATTTCGTGCGGTCGTTCGTTCGGATCGCAGCGGGTCCCTCTGTCCCTATCGCTCCGATTCTTGTCGATG
>JAMBLJ010000096.1 GCA_023336815.1 Actinomycetes bacterium | reverse complement strand
TCTTCTTGGCCTTTGAATTGATGAAAAAATTCTATGGTTTCAACCCGAGATCAGGAAGCTGCCTGAATCTCGATCGTCCCGTCTTCGCTCACTTTGACCGTGTCACCGGTCTTGACTGCGTCTAGGAAATCATCGCCGAGCATGTCGACGGTGACGATGGTCTTGTCGAGCCAGTTGACCCCCATGAGGATGCCGCAGGCAGCCAGCGAGTCGATGTGATTGGCGAAGAGCATCGCCTTGGGCTGGATGTTTTTCTCCATGATGATCATGAACAAGGTCGCGGCGCTGCTCGATCCGATGGTCTGCGGAATGCAGACAATCTTCCCCGCGAGATCATGGCCATAAAGATCCTTGTTGTCGTGGTCCTGGCACACCCCGGAATCGGAGCCCGAAATCAAGACATCGACATACGTCGCGCAAGTGTTGAATCCGATGTGCGATACCTCGGCAGAGCCTTCGGCGCTGCCCGGGATCGCCGGTCGTCCTTTGAATGTAGTCTGTGTCATCGTTCAGTCCTTTCGTATCCGTGTTCGTTTCTCTGTCCGCTCAGGCGACGCCGGCCGGCAGCTTGCCCGTGACGATCAACTCGGTCAGAGCATCGTCAAAGAAGAAACGAGCCTTCGAGTAGACTCGTGTCTTGTTGGAGTTCGTCGCGACACGCTCGTTCATCTCCACAGGAGTGGAGCACCACATCATGGGACAGTTGACGGGAATGGCAACTCCGTAACCCTTCAGCTTCTTCGCCACGTCGGGGTTCTGTTTCTCAAAGGCGTCTTTGATGTATATGGAGCCAAACATGAAAGTTGGAATAGCGACTTTTGTCTTCCCAGCTTTCTCCAGCGCGTCAACGATGCGCTTCCCCCAATAGGTCATCTGGTCGACTGTCATGTGTGGACATCCCAGGAACACTCTCTGGGGTGTACCGTGCGGGTCGTCCCAAAGATCGGGATAGCTTTTGTAGATGTTATCCAGCTCGGCATCATCGATCACATAGGTTTGATACCCCTTGTTGAGGAGGTCCCGCCCCTTGTCGATGGCTTCCGGGGTCACCCCGTCCATGTGGTAGAGGCCGACGGCGCCGTTGCTGGCCGTGGCCGCGCCCATGTCTTTCAGGTAACCGGCGTCGATATCCGATTTGAACCTGTCCATCCCGACAATGTAGGAGACGTCTTCCATCACCTTCATCCCGATCGCGGAGCCGATCATCTCGGGATGGGGAAGTTTCGTGGTCTTGACCTCGATCAACCACACGGCCTGGCGTCCCTCGTCGGTCAACAAGCCAAACAGGGGTGCTTTGCCGATGATGTTGCTCAGCATGTCGATGCCCATGGAGTTGCGGTTGGTTCGGGCACCGATGGCCGAGTTCACATAGTTGATCGCCGACGACTCCGACCACGACAGATAGTCGCCACGCTTCGGTGTGTTGCCCATCTCGGGCAGGTAGCAGGCGCAGCTCCAGTCGTTCTGGTTCCGCATGCCGAGCTTCTTGTTGAGGTCCGCGAGCTCATCCATACGGTTGTAAATCTTGTCCACCGCCGCCTGCTCCTGGTCGGTGACCGGGAGGTTCACCGGGTCCATCGGTTTCGGGTCGGCAGTGAAAGGGGCGTACGTTTTCAGTCCGCCATCAGAAAGTTGTTTATAGATCTTCAGGAGCGGCTCGACACCGTCACTGCCCCAACTCACCGCCATGTGCGGGGCGCCTCCGAGGTCGACGAGTTTCTCAGAGCCAAAGAGTTCTCCGTAGGCCACCACCGTCTTCATGGCCTTCTGCAGCAGATCTCCCTTCTTGCCGTCGTAGATGTCCTGCTCCTCGGGAGTCAGTTTCATCTTTGGCTGCGCATCGGTGTGTTTGGCCCCTGCCTTCGAGTGGCCGGTGTGGGTCGTTTGGGTGAAGTTCGGGTCTGTCCCAATTTGACCGCCGAGTTGGTTCTTACTCATCTCTGCTCTCCTTTCATTCAATCGTCAGCACCTTCTCCAAGCCGCCCCAGCGTGGAGTGTTGGAGCCGATCCCCAGTGTCACGAGTCTTGGTTGTCCCTGCTGTTCCTCGTCTCATAGAAGTAGTGTGAGATCCGAGAGCCGTCACCGCATGCCTAGAAGTTAGAGAGATTCTAGGGATGTTCGAGACGGGCTTGATGCTGGATCGTCGCCCAGCCCGCATATCTATCTCGGTGCCAGGCTTTAGGTTCTTAGGAAGTTCAAGAATATTCTCCGCCTGACCGTGATTGGCTACCCGATCTGAAACAGTTCTCCTACCTCCCAACTTCCTAAAGCCTGGCACCGCTTATTCTGAATCACCACCGTCTATTTCTAGAATCGAATGATCGCGGTAAGCCCAATCACGTCCAGGTTCGGCGCGCCCACCTTGGTGTCGTTGAAATCGAATTCCGTATCTGGATCAATCCGCTCCCATTGCAGCCTGAATGTCCACCTCTTCAGGTTCCAGGCGACACCGAGACCATAAATGGGCGCCCACACATCCTCGCTGGCCCCGCCAACGAAGGAATCAAAAGGACCGCCTTCTACCCCCTGCACTTCTGCGGTCATGTACGACATGCCGATTTCCGCGAATATCGAGAAATGCTTGCCGAGCGGAAGCTCCGGGATGGCGGATACAGAGAAGCCGCTGCTGTTGAATGCCAAGACTTCAAGCCCGTCTTCATTTACGGAGACCCCACCCCAATCTGAATATCCGATTTCGACCGCGATGTTGCGGGTGAACTGGTATCCGCCCATGATCTTGAAGGCGAAATCAGCCCCGTCCGTTTCACAGCTGAGATGAAGTAGGTCGCACGCTGCGGTGCTCTCGTCTTCCGAGTAGATCCCAACACCGAGTCCCAGGCCGACATACCAACTCTCCTCCGCCGCGTGGAGTGGACTCGTGGCAATCATTGCCAACGCGATAGCGGCGACTGTCAGCCCCACTCCAAGATCGATTCGACCAGCAACGGCCACAATAGTCTCCAACGTTTTCAACGCCTTCATCGCAAGCCTCCACTGAGAAAATTCCCGCACCAGACAACTTCGCCGTTGAGCGCTGAAACAACCGGGAAACGAAACGGTATGCCTTTGTACTTGACGACTTCATTCCACTCGAAATCCTTGTAGTCTGCGTCCATGTTCATTGTCTTCGTCCGTTCTATTCGGCCTGTTGATCATTGGGGGTCATTGGCCGGCACTGTGCACGCCACATAGCCCCCCGGCTGAAACGCATCTCTCGCGGGATCGGCCCCATACGCTCGACGCTTGACCCGATCGCCGGGTTGCCGATCTTGGTTGTCCCTGGTGTTCCCCGGTTCATAGGAACAGTCTGAGATCCGAGAGCCGTCACCGCATGCCTAGAAGTTAGAGAGATTCTAGGGATGTTCGAGGCGGGCTTGATGCTGGATCGTCGCCACTAGCCCGTTCCCGTCCGAAAACGGCGCTTTTTGGCAATCTCGGCGTCGATCTTCGGATTTCCTTGTGCGGCGTACAGGGGTACGCCTCCGCGCAAATCCTTGATCTCCTA
>JAMBLJ010000095.1 GCA_023336815.1 Actinomycetes bacterium | reverse complement strand
TCAGCCCCGACCCTGTCCATCTTGTTGATGAACGCGATACGCGGGACACCGTACTTGTCAGCCTGGCGCCACACCGTCTCGGATTGTGGCTCGACGCCTGATACAGCATCGAAGACTGCCACAGCACCATCGAGCACACGGAGCGAACGCTCGACCTCGACGGTGAAGTCGACGTGACCTGGCGTGTCGATGATGTTGATGGTGTGACCATCCCACTCACAGGTTGTTGCGGCCGACGTGATCGTGATGCCACGTTCCTGCTCCTGCTCCATCCAGTCCATGACGGCAGCGCCTTCATGCACTTCGCCGATCTTGTACGTACGGCCTGTGAAGAAGAGGATCCGCTCGGTCGTCGTCGTCTTGCCCGCGTCGATGTGGGCCATGATTCCGATATTGCGGATCGTTTCGAGTGGGATCGTTCTAGCCATGAGAGTTACCAGCGGTAGTGGGCGAAAGCTTTATTGGACTCCGCCATCTTGTGCACGTCTTCGCGACGCTTGGCAGCCGCTCCTGTACGGTTCGCTGCATCGAGAATCTCGTTGGCGAGACGCTCTGCCATCGTGTTCTCACGACGTTTGCGAGCGAATTCGACGAGCCAACGAACGGCGAGGGTCTGTGCGCGACGAGGACGAACCTCGACGGGCACCTGATACGTCGATCCGCCAACACGCCTGCTTCGGACCTCAAGGGTGGGACGTACGTTGTCGATCGCACGCTTCAGCGTCGGAAGTGGGTCTGAACCCGTTCGCTTCTCAACGATGTCCATCGCTGTGTACACGATGCGACGTGCCGCGCCCTTCTTGCCCTTCAAGAGAACCTTGTTGATGATCTGGGTCACCAGGACCGAATGGTAAATCGGGTCCGGGTCGAGTTTACGAACCTCTGCTGGAGCCCTACGCATCAGGAATCCTTCTTCGTGCCGTAGCGAGATCTAGCCTGCTTACGACCATCAACCCCTGCGGCGTCGAGTGCGCCACGAATGACCTTGTATCGAACACCAGGGAGGTCCTTCACACGCCCGCCACGAACGAGGACGATGGAGTGTTCCTGGAGGTTGTGTCCTTCACCTGGAATGTATGCCGTGATCTCGGCACCCGATGAGAGACGCACGCGTGCGACCTTACGAAGCGCAGAGTTCGGCTTCTTCGGTGTGACCGTGTAAACGCGCGTGCAAACACCACGACGTTGTGGCGATCCTGCAAGACCGACGGTCCTTTGCTTCTTCGGCTTCGGCTTCCGGCCCTGGCGGACCAGCTGCTGTACGGTTGGCACTTTGCTCTTTGTCTCTCTCTTCGGCGCACCCCGACCCGGAACTCGGGTATCGAGGTATTTGACGAACGAAAAATCGGCCTCGTCGTGGTGTGCACAACAGGACCGATCCCTTGTATGAACCTCTTCCGACACAACAGCGCCTCAGAACATAGTTCTAGGACGCCTCCGGGTACCGGCGGGCTCGGCTGGGAAAAACCAGAACGGAGTATACGGCATCAAGATCGTAACGCACAGAAGACAGACAGCAGACAGCAGACAGCAGACAGCAGAAGCCGACAGTTGACAATTGACAGGAGGAAAGAAGCCAGCAGCCATCAGTAAAGAAGCCGACAGGTGACAGAAGGAAGGAGGGCATCAACCTTCAGCCAGTGAAGATCGACCACACCGGATCCGGAAAACGGAAAACGAACTTCATACCTCGGGCACTGAAGCGGCGTCAACTCCGGGCTGCCCGCCGTCCGCTGTCTGTGCTCTGCTGTCCGTGCTCTGCTGTCCGTGCTCTGCTGTCCGTGCTCTGCTGTCTGTTGTAGGCTCGCCGTTGTGAACTACAACCTCTCGGCTGAGCAGATCAACAAAGCATTTGTCGATGCATATCCCGCTGCGGCTGCATCAGGCGTCAGTTGCGAAGACATCGGTCATCACACCGCAACGGCACGGTGGACGTTCGATGAAGCGCAACTCCGTCCAGGTAGATACATCAGCGGACCCACGATGTTCATGCTTGCGGACACGGCGTTGTGGTTTGCGGTGTTCTCTGCGATCGGTATCACTTCAATGGCGGTCACGAGCGAGATGTCCATCAGGTTCCTCCGCCCTGCCCAGGACGGTGACCTGCTCGCGAAGGCGCGGGTCGATTCGGTCAGTGGCAAACGCATCGTGGGAACGATCAAACTGTGGATCGATGGCAACCCGGATCGCCTGGTTGCTGTCGCTCAAGGAAGCTACGCGAGGCCACAGGGCCAGCGCGACTGATGTCTGGCAAGCCCTATATCGGGAACTCCGGTGGTGGCTGGGGCGGTGTGGGATCGGCAGGAGGTGCTGGCTGGGGCTCAGCCGGCGGTTCGACGGCGGCTCTACGCCTCGCCACAGTTGCCCGGTACTCCCTGAGACCTGCGAAAGCGAACATCGTCACGATGATCGCTCCGAACTGGTAGCCGTTGAGCCAGGCGTATGGGACAACGAACGCTGCCGTTGCCCAGGTGACGATCTGCCCGATCAAAGGCGCCTTGTCCTCGCTGTACATCGCTGCAAGGTGTTGCACCATGTGCCCACCATCGAGCGGCACGATCGGAATCCAGTTGAGGACACCCCACACCAACGCCGTGAAGAAGAACGAGTTGACGAACACGATCGCCTCGTGGCCCGCACCGTCGAATACACCATTGCGTGCAGCGAACCAGACAGCGCCACCGAGCACGATCCCCACTGTCGATCCTGCCGCAGATATCAGAAACGACTTGCCATGAGATATCTCGCGGCCGTGTGAGTACGACGTCAAGCCACCAAGACCGTACAGCGTGACATCGACACCCCTGGCGCCGAATCCGCGCGCGGTAAGCGCATGACCGAGCTCGTGGGCCAGGATCGATACGAAAGCCGCTGCCGTCCAGATCGCGATGTCCCACCCGCTGTAGTTCGTCGCACCGAGCAGCGCAACGAAGAGGAACGTCACATGCACTCCGACCGGGATACCAAATAAGCGGAACTTCAGCATGCCCAGAAGGTAGCGAATCTTCGGCCAACCGCCGACAGCCGGCAGCCGACAGCCGACAGCCGCTGAACGCTCGCGGATTCTGACGCGAGAAGAGCCGCCCTCGGGGGCGGCTCTTTCACGTTCGTTGGTTCGCCGTCAGCTCTCGTCGCCATCTCCGGCCGGGGCATCGTCGTTTGACGATGTGCCAAGCGATGCAAGCCACTCTGCTGGGTCAGCAGGAAGCGAATCGTCAACCGACGACACTTCAGTGTCTCCGAAGAGTGATGCTGCCGTCGGCACCTGGGCGTCTGGCAACATCGGCTGGATCTTCTGGTACACGTCGGAACCGGTCCCCGCGGGGATCAGCTGGCCGATGATGACGTTCTCTTTGAGCCCACGCATGTAGTCCGACTTGGAGTTGAGCGATGCCTCGGTGAGCACCCGCGTCGTCTCCTGGAAGGACGCAGCAGAGAGCCACGAATCGGTCGCGAGTGATGCCTTTGTGATACCCATCAGCTCGGGCCGGCCCTCAGCAGGCTTCTTACCATCCTCAACGATCTCACGGTTGGTGTCTCTGAACTCCTGTGCGTCCACGAGTTCCGCGGGGAGCCACGGCCCCTCGCCGGGGTTCACGATACGAACACGACGCAGCATCTGGCGAACAATCAGTTCGATGTGCTTGTCGTGGATATCGACGCCTTGCGAACGATACACCTCCTGGACCTGGTCCACGAGATATCGCTGACACGCCCGAATACCCTGAACATCGAGCACTTCCTTCGGATCGAGAGGCCCCTCAGTCAGTTGCGCTCCCGGCTCGATGATGTCACCCTCGGCGACTCGCAATCTCGCACGCACGGGCCGCAGATATCGGACCTCCTCGTCGCCGTCGACGATGACGATGAACCGGTCACCATTCTCAGGATCCTCATCGAAAGTCACCACTCCCCCGGCCTCTGCAAGAATCGCAACACCCTTCGGTGTGCGAGCCTCGAAGAGTTCCTGGACGCGAGGCAGACCGTGCGTGATGTCCTCACCGGCGATACCACCAGTGTGGAACGTACGCATCGTCAGTTGCGTCCCTGGCTCACCGATCGACTGTGCAGCCATGATGCCAACGGCCGTGCCTGACTCGACCATCTTGCCTGTTGCAAGATCGATACCGTAGGAGGCCTTCGAGATACCGTGACGACTCGTGTCAGTCAATGGTGATCGTACCCTGACCTCTTCGACATCTTCGATCTCGGCGATGCCGTTGACGGCTTCGCGGTCGAGTATGAACCCGGCAGTCAGTCGGCGACCGTCCGGCAGTTGTGCAACTGCTCGGCCGATCTTCACGTCTTCAGCGAGTGCCCTACCGAAGATCTGGTTACGGAGCATCTTCGTAGGGTTGCCCGCGC
>JAMBLJ010000094.1 GCA_023336815.1 Actinomycetes bacterium | reverse complement strand
GACAAGATCGAGAACTACGAGATACTTTTCGCCGTGTACGGCACAGAGGATGGCGCAGCGGGGGCTGTTGCTTCGCTCAAGGCGATGGACAAGGCGCACACGATCGATATCGTCGACGCGGCCACCCTCGTCAAGGATGTGGACGGCAACACGACCGTGAAGCAGGAGTCGCTTCCGAGTGTCAAGAAGGGTGTTGGCATCGGTGCCTTGATCGGTGGCGCCGTAGGGCTGCTCTTCCCTCCCTCCATCATTGCGACAGCGGCTCTCGGTGCCGGAATCGGAGCTGGCAGCGCAAAACTCGCCAAGATGGCCCTGGAGAACGATGATCTGAAGGACGCTGCCGCCAACCTTGAGCCGGGTTCTTCAGCGTTCATCGCTGTCGTTGAGAACACGTGGGTAACCCAACTGCAGGAGGCGATTTCCGGGTATCAGGATCTTGCGGCTCACCAACTTGATGCAGAGGCTTCGGGTGTGGTAGGCATGCTCGCCAGCGAAGGTGAGGCCGCGATGTACGGGAACATCGCATCGGATGAGGGAGTACTCGAGTTTGCCCTGACAACCGATGGTGAAACGATCGCCGGGCAGGCGACGACTGCTGCGCTCACGGATGATGGCACCCTGGTGGTCGAGCAAATCTCAGGCGTGGCAACCGCGGACGCTGACGGAAACGTTGCAGGAGTCGTCAGTGAAACCGTCGCTGCGATCGATGTTGATGGCAACGCTGTCGTTGCGCACCAGGTCGAGGCGGGATACGCCCCGGCCGAGCTCATCGACTCCGTTGATACGTCCGATGAGGACGTGACCGAGTCCTGAACACTCACACAGACGAACGTGAAGCGGGCTCCGAGGGATCGGGGCCCTCTTCACGCGTAGCATCCGATGCGGATGTCCGAGGTCCGCTGTCCGGGACAAGATAGTTACCCTTGGACTATGCATCTGCAGCTTCGTCCGTCGCTATGGCACCGAAATGAGACTGTGGCTGACACCATCCGCGAGGTCGTCTTCGGTGCTGAGGATGGGACCGTGCAGAACACCGCTCTCATCGCAGGGATGGTCGGTGCCGGGCTCTCGACGAGCGTCATCGTTATCGCTGGAGTGGTGAATGCGATCGCTGGTGTCTTGTCGATGTCCGCAGGTGCGTACCTGTCATCCAAGGCTGAGCGGGATGTCCGGCTCGCGACACCATCGCTCGACAAGATACGTACGTCATCGCCATTGAGGGATGCCGGCGTCATGGCTGTGGCCTATGGGCTTGGAGCGCTTGTTCCCCTGATTGCGTTCATGGTTGGTGTGTTCGACCTCCACATTGCGCTGGCAATAGCGGTTGTAGCGACATCGATCGTCCTCTTCGGTCTGGGTGCTATCAAGGCCGTCGCGAGCGGACAGAGGGTGATGCGGGCTGGTCTCGAGATGTTGGTGCTTGCAGCCGCCGCTGGCTTCGCTGGGTACTTCCTCGGTGTGCTCGCTGGCGCCGTCTTCGGAATACCGGGATGAACAATGCGTATTGCTGGAACCTGGAGCTGCGGTCGCTTGGGGACCACTTGGCCTGAGCCTCTGTCACTGAAACCCCGGCGACCGACCGTTCGCCAGAGTTTGATCCGGTCAGTGTCTATCCGAGAAGATCATTCGCAGGTTCCAGTCGTCGATATCAAGAAGAGATTCGGCATCAGCTGACCACGGTTGGTCGTCTGTATTGGTCGTTCGCAGGATCAGCCCACGCTTCTCATTCGGTTCGGGCTTGAACCCAGTGTCGCGCAACAGACTACTCAAGTCCACGGGCAGGCCTGTGCCCCAGATGTCGAGACGGCTCGCAGCACCAGTCGTCTCCAGGATGTTGATCAGATCGACAACAACCCGACCGTCGCTGGACCAGTCGACGATACTCATCTGTCCCGACGACGCACCGGACAGAACGCAGAATCCGTCATATGCATCGCCTGTGGGGTAGAAGAAGCGATATGTCGATCGTGGGTCGCCGTATCGCCAAGAAAAGTATGTCTCATCCCGGGTGTGGATGATCCGGGACCTGTCATCGGATGATGAGGCAATCTCGGCCATCACGGAAGGTCGAGGCGTCCGCTCCATTCGCAGAGTTGCCTCGGGGTGTGCAAGGGGTTCCTCGAGGCGTCGAAAAGGGTCGGCTGCGGACGCACCCCGAACGCGATTGGTACCTTTTCTGGTGGCCTTTACCAGCCAAGATATACCTCGCGTCGACTTCACCCCTGTGCGCAGTCGCTCAGCCGACCGCTTGCGCCATTCAGATGGGTCATCTACACCTTCGGCACCACCCGACCAGACCAGGGGCTGGTAGTTCCCAGCACTTCTCCACCCCATAGACTTCGTCGCCACTTCATAGTTGTATTCGGTAGCGCTCATGCTCATGACCAGGGGGTATCCGCGCCGACGGAGTTCATCGAGGCCGAACTGAGTGAGTTCTCGGAAGAGACCCTGATGTCGGTGGTCCGGCAGGATCGCACTCTCGGCAGCCTGTGGGATCACCGTTGCCGCATCCCTACCCGGCACCTGCCAACTGGTTCCGAACCAGCCGCGCATACCGACGATCTCGCCGTCCTTGTGGGCTACGTGGAGCACGGGGCCCTGGATATAGGGATTCTGAAGGTACTTCCAGGTCAGATATGCACGATTGAACTCCAGCGTTCTACCGAAGACGGCAAGCCGGAGAGCGGCCACTTCATCGAGCATCTTCGGTTCGAATGGAGCTATGAGAAAGGACATACGACTGAGGTTCGGCAAGAATAGTTCATGTCATCGTGTCCTCGCTACGAAATGGCCCGACTGTTGCATGCTAACGCCGAAGAAAGGTTGCGGACCAAAGAAACGGAGTCCGTGCGATAGGATCGCCGGGAGCCACCTGGTTGAGACATCTTGCCCTTGCGTAGGATGAATCGGGCCATCGGTTGTCATCCCGAGTGTCTTGATCAGTGCCGGTCCGAGAAGATCATCCGTAGATCCCAGCTGTCGATGTCGAGCAGCGACACGCCACCAAGGGAGAGTTCGGCGTCGGAATCGGATGTTGGTCGTGCGAGGAGGCCGCGTCGTCGTTCGGTCGGATCGGTGTCGAAACCGATGTCGGTGAGACGTCGCGATAGGTCCTGTGGCATCCCGATTCTCCATGTTCGGACAGCGGGTGTCGGGGGAACAGCGATCGCTGCTTTGATGAGTGTGGCGACACCCGGGCTGCTTCCCGCCCAGTCGACGAAGGATATCCGTCCTGAGTGACTCGCCGAGGCCACACAGAAGGCTGGTTGTGCATTGGCGGCGCTGTACAGGAAGCAATACGAAGAGCGTGGATCACGATATCGCCATCGGATGTATTCCTCATCCCTCACGTGGCGGATGCGGGATCCCGCATCAGACGCTGCTGCGATCTCGGCCATGACCCCGGCGTCCGGTTGCGTGCCAAGCCGGATGTCACCACTGGCGATTCGAACACTCTCCTCCAGATGACGAAACGGATCAGTTACCAGAAACGGTGAGAGACGGTCGACGAAATGGCGCGTCGCTCCTTTCAGCCGGCCGATCCCATCTCGAGATCGGGTTGTCGGAGTTGGTTCCGATGTCGCCTCAGCCCAATCAAGGTCGTTGCTATCCAACGGGTTCCGAACGATCGGTGCATAGTGGCCGACACGTCTCCATCCCATCGTCATGATGGATGACACATAGTTGGCTGGGGTAGCGCTCATGTTGATGACGAGGGGAAAACCTCTGCGTGCCAGATCGTCCAGAGCGAATCCGGTCAGTTCCTCATACAGCCCCTGGTCCCTCTGGTCGGGTAGGATCGCGCTCTCAGCGGCACAGGGGATGAGTTCAGTGCTGTCGTTGTGGGGAACACGCCACCTCGTTCCGTACCATCCACGCATACCCACTAGTGAGCCATCGCGAAGGGCCACATGAAGGAGCGCTTCAGGGAAATACGGGTTCTCGAGGTACTTCCAGGCCAGGTAGGCACGGTTGAACGCTGAGGTTCCTCCGAATACAGCCCGCCGTAGTTCAGCGACCTCGTCGAGCATCCCTGGCTCGAAGTTCCGTATCAGATAGGACATCGTTCAGCGTTCATGAAGGCGAGTACTGCCGCAGAAACCCACATCTAGGCAATGATCCTCAAGTCGATGTAGTCGGGGACCGCATCGATCGCAGAGAGATCGTGTATCAGGCGAAGTGGTTCCCCCTCGCCCTCGACCGACGTGAAGCCAGCGAGTTTCAGTGTGATGAACATGGCACGGTTGCTTGGGGTGTGAACGAAATCTGCAACGATGCGGTGGTGTTCGTCTGCAGCCAGTTGGAGTACGTGCGATAGCAGTACCTTGCCGACTCCCCTCGACATGACCCTGCACGACATCAAGAGGAGAAGGACGCGCCATTCATCGTGCGACCGATCGACGACGGCGATCCCTATCTTGCCGTACGCACCGTATCGATCGTCCAGACTTGCGACGAGGAGTAGATGATCGGGAGACTCCCGAAACGCTTCGAGGTCGGTGAACGTATAGGTGAGTCCGGTCGAGTTGAGCTGGTTGGTACGAACGGTCAACTCCTCGAGCCGTTCGAGATCGGAAGGGCCAGCCTCTTCGATCGTGAAAACCATGTTGAGGGAACGGAGGAATTCGCCCGGCGCCATCCCTTCAGCGGTTTCCTGTCGTTGGATCTCCGCTCTGTATTTCTCGCGCCGGGTCGCAGCATCCGTGGTGACGAACCGGGGTTGCATTCGTGCCAGTTCCGATACGCCGCTTGCGTCCGCAGCGTCGATACACAGCACATCTGGGTGCTGCGATGCGACTTCGTCCCGCTCGAACGGATCGTCATCGATAAAGGCGATCGTGTTCGTGGCGATGTTCAACTCCTCAGCGATCCGCGCGATCGCTGTTGACTTGGCCCCCCACGAGATCTGTGGATAGAGGAAGTACTCGCCGACGCCGAGAGCCGAGAGTCTGGCCATGGCTAGGTCATGTTCGTTTCGGCTCGCGATCGAATGCAGAATCCCGCGGTCGTCAAGCTGTTCGATGACGGCGCGGACTCCCGGACGGAGTTGGTCGGCACCGGCTTCAGAGAGGATGCCATCCCACACCGTGTTGTCGAGATCCCACACAACGCATTTGATCTTGGTATCGGTTCTCCTTCCCTGGGACTCGGTCCCTTCAGCATTCATGGCCGTTCTCACCGGTTCTCCGAGTATGACCTGAGGCCGTACTTCGGGATGGTTATCTGTTGGATCTGTGTGCTGCCTTCGATGATCTCCATGACTCTGGCGTCGCGGAAGTGTCGCTCTACGGCGTAGTTCTTGCTCACGCCATTTGCACCATGGATCTGAACGGCGTCTGCCGAGATTCTCGCTGCTGCCTTCGATGCGAAGAACTTTGCAATGAGTGTTGCTTCCACCGCGTCTGGTTTTCGCTCCTGTGCGAGATAGCCGGCTTCGTAGCAAAGGAGGCGTGCGGCCTTTGTCTCAGCGAGCATCTCGGTCAACATCGCCCTGATGAGTTGGTGTTCGAAGATCGGGACATTGAACTGATATCGTCGCGAGCTGTAGCGGAACGAAGACGCGACGCATGCTTCTGCTATCGCAACGCTGCCCCACGCAACGCTGTACCGACCGAGCTGGAGCGCAGTCGCCACGATGAGTCCAGCCGGCATCTTCGGCGATCCGACTCGTGAGGAGGCCGGTACGCGGCACTCTGTGAGCTCGACCTCCCCGAGCATCGAACCCCGCAGTCCGAGTATGTCACTTATCGGTCGAACGACGAGGCCGTCCGTATCAGCTGGAACGAGGAACCCCGCCATCGTCCCGTGCTCACCGTCTCTGGCGATCAGAAGGAAAACGTCAGCAAGTTGGGCGAAGCTGATCCAGGTCTTCTTGCCGGTGATGAGATACTCGTCGCCTTCGAGAACGGCTGTGGTTGCAATGCTGCTTGCATCGCTTCCTGACGCCGGTTCGGTGAGGGCGAAGGCTGCAATTCGTTCTCCCGATGTGAGCAGTGGAAGCCACTGTTCGCGCATGTTCTCGTTCCCAAGTCGCTCGACCGCCTCACAGACCATGTCATGAACGGTCAGAAGAGACCGGGTTGATGAACAGGCCTTCCCGAACTCTTCATGGAGAAGACCGTACGAGATCATGTCGAGCCCATCGCCACCAAAGCTGACTGCGACACGCGACCCCAGGAATCGCTCTCTGGCAAGTCGCTTCACGACCGACATCTCGATCCGTCCGTTCCGGTCCGATGCGGCTGCGAGGGGTGCGATGTGCTCTTCGGCGAAGGCCCCGAATCGTGATCGGTTCTCCAATTGTTCCGATGTGAGTTGGATCCTCATAGCGCTTGTGGCCGGGGTGTGGTCATGGGGTTGCGTGTTTCCTGTCGATCATGGCAGCCATGGCGTTGATCGTCGCGAAGTTGTCACGCTCGAGGTCGTCATCAGCGAGGGGAACCCCGAGTGAGTCCTCGATGAAGATGACAAGTTCGACGGAGAAGAGAGACGTTGCTCCGCCCACCTCGAAGATGTCGTCGTCTCCAGCAAGGTTAGGTGTGCCGAGGGATCTGGTCACGAACTCACGTAGCTGCGCTCTCTTGTCGGTGAGGTCCATTACTTCCCTTTGCTGTCGTCGATGATCGTAGAACCTTGATACATATGGAAACCTTCACCGCTCTTGCGGCCGAGCAGTCCGGCGTTGACCATGGTGCCAAGCAGTGGACACGGCCGGTACTTGCTGTCCTTGAACTCTGCCCAGAGCATGTCGACAGATCGCAGGATGGTGTCGATGCCGATCAGATCTGCCGTTTCGAGTGGCCCCATTGCATGACCGAAACACTTCCTGAAGATCGTGTCTATGTCCCGGGGTGTTGAGACCCCTTCGTGAACAAGGAAAGCTGCTTCGTTGATCGTCACCATGAGCACGCGGTTCGAAACGAACCCTGGGGAGTCGTTGACGACGATCGGTGTCTTGGCCATCTGCTTGAGAAGTCTCGTTGCTGCATCGATCGTCTCTTGTGACGTGTGATGCCCGCGGATCACCTCAACCACGGGTTTGAGTGGCACGGGGTTCATGAAGTGCATGCCGATGACGTTCGAGGGTCTCGCAGTGACGGCGGCGATCTTGGTGATCGGGATCACAGAGGTGTTCACCGCGAAGATACAAGCTGGCTCGCAGACCCTATCGATCTCGACGTACACCGCCCTCTTGATCTCCCAATCCTCGGTGACGTTCTCGATGATGAATTGACGATCTGCCATGTCAGCGAGGTCCGTCGTGAATCGAACACGGCCGAGCACTTCTTTCGCGTCGAGGGGTGCATCGGTCGCTGCGACGAGGTGGTGGAGACGAACGTTGCGTCGCAGCGTACGTTCCGCAGCGGTCAGCGTCTGAACATCGCGGTCAACCACGACGACATCGTGCCCGCTTTGGGCAAGGTCTTGTACGACGCTCACACCGATGACGCCGGCACCTACTACACCCAACAGTGACGGTTCCATGAGGTTCCTATCGGTAGGAGGACCGACCAACGTTAGTTCCACTCACCGCGGTGGTGCCGTGTCGGTGCAGCCGCATCAATCCGGATCCGATCGGGCAGCCACCGTTGCGACACGAAAACGTTCATGTCTTTCCCTTTCATGTGCTCGCGGGTGTGTCTGTTCGTAGGTAGGGCGAAAGCGGGCATGGCCCGACCTCTTGGGTCTATCGTCCGTTCACTACCGGACAAGGAACCAATGATGGGCGTGGCTGGCGTCGAGCTCCTGCAAAGCCTTATACAGAATGAATGTGTCAACGATGGCTCCCCTGAAAGCGGATTCGAGGCGCGCTCTGTCGAAACCCTGGTCGACTTCTTTGGCGTCGACGGCGAGATCTTCGAACCGGCGAAAGGCCGCCAGTCGCTGGTCTATCGCGTCAGGGGAACCAATCCAGCCAGCCCTTCGTTGGCGCTTGCTCCACACCTCGACGTTGTTCCAGCCGATGCAAGGAGTTGGTCGGTCGATCCGTTCTCTGCTGAAATCGTTGATGGGTTTGTCTATGGACGAGGTGCCGTTGACATGCTCAACATCGTGGCCTCCATGGCCGTTGCATTCAAGCCGTATCTGGCGGGAGAGAAGAGGGCGAAGGGGGATCTTGTTTTCTGTGCACTGGCTGATGAGGAGGGCGGCGGAAGATTCGGTGCACACAAGCTTGTACGGGACCACTGGTCTCTTGTCGGTGCGGACTACCTGTTGACCGAAGTTGCCTATCCGGGCCTACCTGGAGTCGACACACCGTGTGTGCCAGTGACGATCGGTGAGAAGGGGAGTCATTTCTCAAAGCTGAAAGTCCGGGGCACACCTGGACATGGGTCAGCCCCGTACGGCGCCGATAATGCGGTTGAAACGATCGTCGCGGCACTTCATCAGATCAT
>JAMBLJ010000093.1 GCA_023336815.1 Actinomycetes bacterium | reverse complement strand
GGGACCGCCATCAGATGAGGTCCTGTGTCGCGAGGATCCGCCATCCAGCCGGCTAGGGTGTCATTCACTGCTGCCTCAGGGGAAACGCCGTCGGGTACATGTACCAGGAAGATGCCAGGCCAACTCATACAGGACCGTCCCCACTTCGTATCGACCAGGTCACCCTAACACTGCGGAGCTTTGTTACTGCCTCCAGTCGGCGGAGTCATGATGCGACGCGCTATTGGCTTTGTGGACGCGCCGTGTGCTCTCGAATGTGTTCTTGGTTAAGGCCCTGATTCGCGCCACCTGCAGGACCGTTGCACGGTACGGATCGCCCCTGTTTGACTCGCCCAGAGCCTCTCTGCGTATCACTGACCCCGCTGAGCTTGGCTGTGTTGCACGTTCGCTGTGACGTAGTATCGCCATTGGCATCGGGAACAGGAGTGGGATGACCAGGACGCTCGACAATCTCGTCGGACAGCAAACCATCAAGAACATCGAGTTGGATGTCAAAGGTCTCGATGCGCACAGCGTTGTGATCGGGGCCGACTCGGTCGGTCTTGGTTTGCAGGTACTTGTTTGTGATTGGACTGGTTCGGGCGCGCCACCTGTTGAGGCGATGCGGGCCGCTCACCGTGTACGACTCGGGAAGAAGATCTTTCCGCTCGTTGTTGTCACGATCGATATCCAGGATCAGGTGTGGCTGGTGGGTCCGTCGATCGATGGTTCACCGGTCGGACCGGTACCGGCTTCACAGGCCGAACGCATACTCCAGGCGGCACTGAACGAACCAACGGGTTTGTCGGCTCGGAGGCGTCTAGCGCATCTTCTCGACTCGGTTCGATCAACTGATATCGCCGGGATGACGAATGTCGGCCTGTTCGCAACGTACTATCTCACTGACGGCATCCGCTCAGAGCCTGGGTGGGCTGCTGCGACCGATACCGCCAAGCCGTGGTTGAAACTGCGCGGTGAATCTCTCATTGCGTCGATGGGTTACACGGTCAAGACATCCACCGCTAATGCTCATGTTCTCACGACGACGGGTCGTGACCAGCCCCGTGCTGTTGCGGTGCTCTTGAAGGAGTCGGAGACGTTCGATACAGACAGTCCGCGTTTCGCGGTGTCGCCGGTTCGGTTCGGGTTGAATGTTGCTCAGCGGGAGGATGCGCCGTGGTTGATCGTGCTCCGTGGGTCGCAGGTGCGGTTGTACTCGGCGCGACCTGGTGTTGGGGTTGGTGCGCGGGGTCAGGCCGAAACGTTCTTTGAACTTGACCTTGCGCTTCTCGACGAGACTGATGCTGGGTATCTCATGTATGGCTTCTCGGCGGACGGCCTGTGCGATGAGGGTCTGGTGCAACGACTGATCGACGGGTCCGAGAGGTATGCAACTGGTCTTGGTGAGCGACTTCGTCAGCGTGTCTATGACCATGTTGTTCCGAGCCTTGCGGTGGCGGTCGCGAACGAGTTCGACCGCCTCGGTTACGGCGAGGACCTTGCTCTGGCGTACCGGATCACGTTACGGATTCTGTTCCGGCTCCTGTTCCAGGCGTACGCAGAGGATCGTGGTCTGCTCCCGTATGACCGCAACGACCGGTACACACGGAACTCGTTGAAGCGGTGGGCGCGGGACATGGTCGAACAACCGGACATGGTTTTTGACGCGGAGTCTCAGGCTATCTGGGGTGACCTTCTACAGGTGTGGGGTGTCATCGACACTGGTGATGTTGCCTGGGATGTGCCTGCTTACAACGGTGGCCTCTTCGGGTCTGATCCAGATCTGCACCCTGCCGGTGCGTTGATCAAACGTCTCGAAATCGACAACTCTGTGATCGGTGCCGCTCTGCGTCATCTGCTGGTTGACGACACCATTGACGACAGTATCGGACCTGTCGATTTCCGGTCGTTGTCGGTTCGCGAATTTGGCACTATCTATGAGGGACTCCTGGAATCGTCACTGTCTCGAGCTGATCAAGATCTCACCCTGGACGAGAGCAACGCATTCGTTCCTGCGAAGGCCAAGGACATCGTCGTCGTCGAGGCGGAAGAAATCTACTTCCATAACGCATCAGGAGAACGGAAGGCCACTGGCTCGTACTTCACCCCGCATTTCGCAGTAGAGCACCTTCTCGAACGCGCCCTCGAACCCGCGCTCGAGCACCACCTTCAGGACATCGCTCAACATCTTGACCGTGGCGATCAAGCAGGAGCCACGGAACGGTTCTTCGACTTCCGCGTGGGTGACCTTGCGATGGGGTCGGGGCACTTCCTCGTTTCAGCTATCGATCACATCGAAGCTGGCATGGCTGCCTTTCTCGTTGACCACGAGCTTCCTGGTATCACTGATGAACTGCGTCGCCTCGAAGCAAGTGCGCGGGAGAACCTGGGGGACGCCGCGGACGATTATGAGATCGAACCCTCTGCGCTCCTGCGCCGTCAAATCGCTCGACGATGCGTCTACGGTCTCGATATCAACGACGTGGCCGTCGAACTCGCCAGAGTCGCGATCTGGATTCACACGTTCATTCCTGGCTTACCGATGTCGTCGCTTGATCACAATCTCGTCCAAGCGAACTCGCTGACTGGGTTCGGCACTATCGATGAAGCGATCGAGGCTCTGGATCCGTTTAACGAGGCGGGTCAACTTTCGCTCTATTCGGGTCCAATCCTCGATGCCCTCGAAGAAGCCAAGAATTTGCTTGCCGCCGCAGCCAACGCGTCTGAGGCTACGAAGGCTGAGGTGCGCCAGGCTGCCGAGATCTACTCCCAGGCACGGGAGGCCGCTGAACCAACGGAGTTGCTGTTCGACGCAGCCGTTGCAACTCGTACAGGAATCACTGGGAGCCTTGAAGGACTCGATCTAGACAGCATCCGGCGGGTCGCTAGCCAATCTGCCGTGGCGGAGAAGGTCGCCGACCTTCAACCGGCCCACATGCCATTCCTCTTCCCTGAGGTATTCCTCAGGGAAAGACCAGGATTTGATGCTCTTATCGGCAATCCCCCGTGGGAGAAGATCAAGGTCGAAGAGCACTCGTGGTGGGCGTTGCGTTATCCAGGTGTTCACCGCGGCTCAACACAGAAGGCAAAGAATGCCCGTATCGCCGAATTGAAGCTGGAGCGACCTGATCTCCTTGCTCTCTATGAATCCGAAGTGGAACGAGTGACCCGGATGAGGGCAGTCATTAACAGTGGTCCATATCCGGGAATCGGCAGCGGAGATATCGATCTCTACCAAGCATTTGTCTGGAGGAACTGGCAACTCATTCGTACCGACGGCAGGTGTGGTCTCGTTTTGCCGAGGGGGGCCGTTGCCGGGTCAGGAATGTCAACGTGGAGGCAGGAGGTGTTGTCGAGTGGAAGCATCGTCGATGTCTGCATGCTCACCAACAACTCAGAGTGGGTGTTCAAAGGCGTTCACGGGAGCTACTCGATTGCCCTCACGACCGTCGCGAAGAGTCCGAGCGATGTTGTTCAGTTCTGCGGTCCTTTCTACGGGCTTGCTGACTACGTGAAGGGCCGAAACCAGCAAGCACGGGTTCCTATTGACGAGTTCCGGTCATGGTCTGAGACGCTCGCGTTCCCTGGAATCCCAGATTCCGCCGCCGCTGCGATCATGAGAGCGATGAAGACCCACCCATCTTTGTCCGATGAGTCGAGTTTCGTGTTTCGACCCCACACAGATCTCCACACGACCGCCGACAAGGCCCTCTACAGCTTTGACCTTGAGGAATCACATGGCCGCACGCCCGTGTACACGGGGCGCACGATTCATCTTTGGAATCCTGACTTCGGAACCCCCTACGCGTACGGAGAAGCCAAACAGCTTTACGGTCGGATTCTGGAGAAGTCAATGAGATCGAGCCGTCTTAAGCGATCGCCGCTGTATGGCGTTGCGGTTCGAACCGTGGACGATCTCCCGGTCATGAAAGCGAGGATCGCCTTTCGAGATGTGACGAGTCCCACGAACCGACGTTCTGTCATCGCTTGCCTAATCCCGCCAGGTTCCCCTGTGGTGGACAAATCCCCCTACCTGTTGCGACTAGATGGCCACGAGTCCGATGAAGCTTTTGTCCTGGGAGTGATGAGCAGCATTCCCTTCGACTGGTATGCGCGTCGCTGGGTCGAGTTGAAGCTGTCGTATCAGCTCCTTAACCCCATGCCCGTACCGCGCCCTACTCCGAATTCGAGCCTGCGTACGCGTGTCGTGGAACTGGCGGGTCGCCTCGCCGCTGTTGATGATCGCTACGACGAATGGGCCGAGGCTGTCGGTGTCCCCATAGGAACGCTCCAAGCCGAACCAGATCGGTCGGACGCGATCGCCGAGTTGGACGCTCTCGTGGCTCTTTTGTACGGTCTTACCGAGGACCAACTTCACCACATCTTCGAGACGTTCCATCGTGGCTGGGACTACACAGAACGATGGAACGCTGTGCAAGAGCATTACCGGGCGTGGGAGGCGAAGAAGTGACCAACCAGTATCCACCTGTGTTTGCCACAAACCGTCCCGATGTTGGTGAGACGGTTGCTGAGCAGGTGAACGTGCTTTTCGCTGGTGCACGCGAACACTTGGCGGTCGCGCCGGATGTTGCCATAGCGACCGCGTATCTGAATCCGGGTGGCTTCGTTCTTGTCGCTGATGAGCTGGAACAGGTTCCGCGTGTACGTCTGCTTCTTGGTGCTGAACCGGACCCCACTACGTCTCGACCTGCAACGGTGTCTGTGTCTGAGGAACAGGTCGGTCAGGCTCTTGTTCAGCACGCAGATTGGTTGACTTCGGAGCGGGATCTGACGGGATTCACTCGTGTGGAGGATGATGCTGCTCGCCGTCTCGTTGACTGGCTCCGCTCCACTGGCAGTGACGATACGGTGCGTGTTGAGGTGCG
>JAMBLJ010000092.1 GCA_023336815.1 Actinomycetes bacterium | reverse complement strand
ACTTCTTGTACTCGACGACCATGTGGAGAAAGCGCGCAAACTGGTCGGACTCCTGCCTCATACGAGTGTTGAGTAGCGTCTCGTAGCCCTCCCTGCCGCCCCACAGGACATAATTCTGGCCACCAAGCCGTTGCGTCGCGTCGATAGCGTTCTTGACTTGCGCCGCCGCATAAGCAAACACTTCGGGATCCGGATTGGTTGAGGCACCAGCCGCGAATCTCGGGTGACTGAATGCGTTCGTGGTGCCCCACAGCAACTCCATTCCGGTCTCTTCCATCTTGCTCGATGCATAACCGACCATGGCCTCGAGGTTGGCTGCTGCTTCGGCGAATGTGTCACCTGCGGGTGCGATATCGATGTCGTGGAAGCACCAGAACGGCACACCAAGCTTGTCGAAGAACTCGAACGCAGCATCCATCTTCATTCTTGCGGCGAACATTGGATCGAGGGCCGAATCGTTCCACGGTCGATCGAAGGTCCCATCTCCAAATACGTCACTGCCCGGCCATGAGAAGGAATGCCAGTAACACACAGCGATGCGGAGCTGCTCCTCCATCGTCTTGCCAAGCACAACCCCGTCGGCGTCGTAATAGCGGAACGCAAACGGATTGGTTGAATCCGGGCCCTCGTATCGGACCTTGTCCACTCCGGTGAAGAACTCAGCCATATATAACGCTCCTTGGAGGCGGTTGACGGACATTCATGAGGGTACCGACCTGCCAGAACGTCAGGGTTGGTTCAGGATGCGGTACGCTGCCGCAGCACAACGACCTCTGGCGGCGATCAGAAATGGCAGACCCAGGTACTGGTACGGGCACATTCGCCGTCGGAGAGGCCCTCCTCACGGTGGCGTTGGACGCGGGTCCGCGGATCGTCTCATATTCGACCGCTGGCACCAAACAGCTCTTTGCGAACCTGCCGGGCGAGTACATCGTCCATCGCGACGTCGATCACTTCTACCTGATCGGTGGCCACCGATTGTGGCGGGCACCCGAGATTCCGACCATCACCTACGAAAGAGATGACAAGCCTGTTGTGCTTCGCGAGTTCGACGCAGGAATCGAGATAATTGGTACGCCTGATCGAGACGGACTCGTGAAGGTGATGGCCGCCACCGCATCGAACGACATGACAGTGGTCGACCACCTTCTGCGCAACGAGGGAGAACGGCCTGTGACAACCGCGGCGTGGGCAATCACGCAGCTCTCCCCTGGTGGTGTGGGCATACTGCCCATGGCGGCCGCGATACCAGACGGCGATGATGTTCTTTCCAACCGGTCGGTTGCTCTGTGGCCATATACAGACCCATCCGAATCAGATATCGCGTTCGGTGCTCATGATGTACGGCTCGGTGCCAGCACAAGTGCTTCAAAGGCGAAGATCGGGACGCAGAACACCAAGGGTTGGATTGCATACCATTCGCGCGATGCGCTCTTCGTCAAATGGTCGCCGCTGCACGACGACAACCTTGCCTATCCAGATCATGGATCCTCAATCGAGTGCTACCGCGATCATCGTTTCTTGGAACTCGAAACGCTTGGTCCAACGGTCACCCTCGAACCGGGGGACGAGGTCCGCCATCGCGAACTGTGGCAGATGATCGACGTCACCGGTCTATTGGTCGACGACGTGCTTACGTCACTGCCTGTCGAGCCGGAGGCAATGCACTCGTGAGCTACTACCTCGGCATCGATTCGTCCACGACGGCAACCAAGGCGTTGCTCATGGACGCTGATGGAGCCGTTGTGGTGGTCGGCAGATCCGAGTACGGATACGAGACACCACACCCTTTGTGGGCGGAACAGGCACCAGATCTGTGGTGGGACGCGACAAGGACCGCTGTGAGGGAAGCGTTGGGCTCGGCCGGCATTGCCGGAACCGAGATCGCGGCTATCGGGCTTACGGGACAGATGCACGGTCTCATTCTCCTCGACGAGTCGGGGGATGTCGCGCGACCCGCAATCCTGTGGAACGACCAACGTACGGAGGCCGAATGTGACGAGATTCGCCATCTAGTTGGTCGCCAGCGCCTGATCGATGTCACGGGAAACGATGCTCTCACCGGGTTCACCGCACCGAAGATCCTCTGGGTGAGAAACCACGAACCCGAAGTGTTCGAGCGCTCAAGCACAATGCTTCTGCCGAAGGACTATGTGCGATACCGGCTGACGGGGTCAGTCGCAATGGACAAGGCCGGAGGTTCAGGAACATTGCTTTTCGACCTCGCGGCCCGCAACTGGTCTCCCGAGATAGCCGAGGCGCTGGGTGTTCCCACGTCCCTGCTGCCCCAGACGTTCGAAGGAACCGAGGTCACCGGCGTCGTTTCAGACGAAGGCGCCGCTGCGACGGGCTTGCGGCCTGGCACCCCCGTCATGGCCGGTGGAGGGGATCAGGCAGCAAACGGCGTCGGTGTGGGGGCAATCAAGCCTGGCATTGTGGCGGTGAGCCTCGGCACGAGCGGAGTTGTCTTCGCTGCAACCAATGGTCCCGTGTTTGAACCGGAGGGGCGCCTCCACGCGTTCTGCCATGCGGTGCCTGGCATGTGGCATCTCATGGGCGTCATGCTTTCCGCAGCCGGAAGCTATCGATGGTTCAGGGATACGTTCGCTCCCCAAGTCTCCTATGAGTCCGTCAACAGCGCAGCAGCCGAAGTTTCACCGGGGTCAAACGGGCTTGTCTTCCTTCCATATCTCACCGGCGAACGTACACCACACCCGGACCCAAATGCGCGGGGGGCATTCGTGGGACTCACCGTGCGCCACGAACTCGGCCACCTTGCGCGTTCGGTCATGGAAGGCGTGGCGTTCGGCCTGAGAGACTCTGCTCAACTCATGGAGACTGAAATGCGCATAGAGGAAGTACGCGTGTCGGGTGGCGGTGCTGCGAGCAAGGTATGGCTCCAGATCCTTGCTGATATCCTTGGCCAACCGCTCCAGGTGATCGATCAACCCGAGGCACCAGCACTCGGGGCAGCAATGCTTGCCGCCACGGGCGATGGCGCCTTTGACTCAGTGGCGGAGGCGTCGAGCGCAGCTGTCGTCCTCGGTGACACCTACGAACCGACTTCTCACGCTGATGCCTACGAGGAGACCTACTCCGTGTATCGAGACCTTTATCCGATTCTTCGTGACAGCTTCGGGCGCCTGAGCGACCTCGAAGACTGAACTCGTCGCCCTGGACCGCAGGGATGGATCTCTCCGAAGCGACCGGCGATCACGCTATCGCGAATATCGAGTCGATGACCCTCATGTTGTGCACTCCATCGTCCAGGGGGATTGCGGGCTCTGCGCGACCAAGGATCAGGTGTGCAAAGGCATCCGCCTGACTCGTGTACGGGTCAACCGGATCGAAGATCTCAGTCTCGATGCTCGGATCGGTTGGGATGTTTCCGCCCTCGGAGATCGATATCCGAGCTGGCTGATCGGTTGGGATGTTGAAGGGGATCTCGATCGAGATCCGACCTTTCGAACCATAGATGTGGACGCGCTGGTCGTCCTCGAGACGGGTTGAGCAGGTGAACGTT
>JAMBLJ010000091.1 GCA_023336815.1 Actinomycetes bacterium | reverse complement strand
GACTGGCTCAGCTGACGATGCCGTAGGCCTGCTTCTCGAGGCGAGCGATGCGTTCTTCGGTCGAAGGGTGTGTCGAGAACATCTTGCCCAGTTGACCGCGGCGTCCTCGTGTTCCGAAGGCCTTGAGCGGGTCGGCGATGAAAAGTTGGGAAACAGCTGGATTCACATCCATCGGGATACGAGCGGTGCCAACGGCGATCTTGCGAAGAGCGCTCGCAAGGGCGAGCGGTGAGCCGGTCGACTCAGCGCCGTCGTGGTCCGCTTCGAACTCGCGGCTCCTGCTGATAGCCATCTGGATCACTGCGGCAGCCAAGGGTGCAAGGATCATCGCAACGATCCCCACGATCGCCGTGATGCCGTTGCTGTTGTTCCGCCTGCCTCCGAGATTCGACCAGAACGCCATCCGGGCGAGGAAGGACAGCGCTGCACCGATCGTTGCGGCGACCGTGGCGATCAGCACATCACGATTCTTCACATGTGCGAGTTCGTGCGCGAGCACACCCTCGAGCTCCCTCTGATCGAGCAGGTCGAGAATGCCAGTCGTCACTGCAACGGCCGCCTTCTTCGGGCTGCGCCCGGTTGCGAACGCGTTCGGTTGAGGCGAGTCGATGAGGTACAGCTGTGGCATCGGAATGTTCTCCCGTTGCGCGAGCGAGGAGACGATCGAGTACACATCCGGGAGTTCACTCGCCGAAACCGGTCGTGCTTTCGTCGATTTCAACGCGATCTTGTCGGAAAAAAAGTACATCCCGAAGTTGAAGAGCACAGCGAAGCCGAGGGCAAAGAGTCCACCCTGAGCTCCACCCAGGAGAAACCCGAGGCCCACGAACAGTGCACCGAGGAATCCGAGTAGGACAGCGGTCTTGATGTTGTTCATGGTGAAAGGGTACTTGCCGAACCGGATACACCGGCGTGCAGACCCGAGGGCTACAGACGACTACAAAGTGACCCGATCGTCGTCACTCGATCAGATGGCGTGATTCGCGGAAAGTGAAGTGTCACACGCCCCGTGAGATGATAAATACGGTGAAACCCCCCAGGCCATCCTCCTCGAGTAACGCCTCGATAGCTATCCGCTCGGAACGCGCCATCAGCTGCTCCATCACACGCCCTCCCGATGCATGCAGATACTCCATATCGCGCTGATCTGCGACCAGTTCGTCGGCGCCCAGGTCGAGAAGGAAAGCACGTTGCGATTTCACCACAACTGAGGCTCCGAGCCGTGCGCAGACGTTCAGCACACCATCGATGTTGACATCGACGGTGATGTCATTCTCACCGGGTGTCGAGAGCCAATCGAGATCGGTTTGTTGCTCACGGTACGAGCGGACCAGCGATGATATGTTGCGAGCTGACAGCTCTTCTGCCGTTGCGGCATAGTCAATGATGCATAACGACACGGTACCGAACATGCGAAGAACGGTCTCAATCCAACGTTCGACTGCGAGTTGGGCGGTTACAACGCCGCCTGGCCCGATGTTCGGGAACATCGCATCACACCACGCGGCCACAGTGGACCTCGCAGCGACCTCCTCCAACACGAGCACCGTGCCCTCAGAAGAAACGACCAGTTCAGCCCATCCATCTCGCGTCTTCCTCGCGAGTGCCGCAGGCAGATTATCGAGAAGTTCGTTCGCTATGACGACGGCCCGTGCGCTTTCCCTCACCTCACCAAGCGTGGCAACGATCGTGGAATCCGGATAATCCTTTCGGAGCTTCCTTCTGGCCGACTCGGATACCTCTACTCCGACCAGCCCGATGCCTGCTTCCCCGGCAACCTCATCGAGCTCCTTGAACAGGGCACCCGACCCAGCCCCAACCTCAACGAGATCGATGACCTCCCCGTTCGCCTCGCTCGTCGCCCAACCTCCAACAAGGACGCCAAACCAGGGGCTTATTTCCGGGCTCGTCAGAAAGTCTGCTTGTTCACCTGGACGGATCCGTCCAGACGAATAGAAACCATCGTCCGGGTCGTAGAGGCACGCCTCCATGTAGTCGTCGAAATACAGAGGACCATCTCGCGAGATACGGGCGATGAGCTTTTCCTTCATGACAACGAAGTGTAGATTCATGTCATGAGTGATTCAGATTGTCCCCTGTGTGCTGGAAAGGCACTGGACGAGGCGCTGATCAGAACCGAGGTGTGGAGCGATTCCCTGTGGCGCCTGACGACCGTCCGCATCGGCGAGGTTGCTGGGTTCTCGTACCTCGAACCGAGACGTCATATCCGGGATATTACAGAACTCGACGGAGAGGAAGCAGCGACCTTCGGCACGGCTATCGCGTCGGCGTCGGCAGCGATCAAGGATGCAACGGGAGCGGATCTCGTGTACGCGTACATATTTGGAGATGCGGTACCTCATCTGCATGTACATCTCGCACCACACAGACATGACGGCTCTCCGCTTGTGAACGACATGATCAAGGGCGCCCGCCACCAGGTCCGCCTTCCCTCAGGTGAAGAGGTTTGGGCAAGTGACAGGTATCCCCTCGTCTCACAAGACATCATGGCGGCAGCCATCGAGGACATCCGGGTCCAACTCAACCCTGGTCTGGTTCCTGATGACGAAGACGCCGGGTGACGTTCTCGAAGTCATCCAAAGTATTGACATCGACCGGTTTGGAATCGTCGACCACGAGAACCAGCCGTCGATCGGTTGCAAGGGACATCAGATATCGCCAAAGTGCCTTGCTGCCTGTGAGATCGCGGACTTCCTCAAGGATGTGCTCCCCGAGAACGATCGGGTGTCCACTTCCATCACTGTACGCGACCCATCCAGCGTCGGCACCAGAATCGTCAACAGCTGCAATGAGGGCATCAACGATCTCGGTGGAAACGTTTGGCATGTCGGAGAGAAGGACAACCACACCACGCCCTTCACCGACGGCGTTCAACCCCGTCACGAGCGATGACATGTTCCCGGCAGCCGGATCGGGATTCCTCACGATGCGGGCAGATTCTCTGACGGCTGCTGCGACCTCGGCGCCATGGAATCCGGTCACCACGACCACCTCATCAACCGTCGATGCTTGTGCTGCGACAACAACAGCACCCACCAGTGTCGTCGAACCGTATGGGAGGACTTGCTTTGGACGTCCCATCCGCACGGCTTCTCCCGCCGCGAGAATCACCGCCGCATAATGCGGCGGTGATTCGTCGACACTGCGTTCATTGTCTATGCGAGTACGTCCTCCAGCGCCCGCTTGACATACACCTTCGCGAGATGCGAACGATATTCAACGCTCCCGTAGAGATCCTCAAGAACCGTTATCCCGTCGGTTGCGTGTGACGCTGCGGCAGCGATCGCTTCACCAGAACCAGAGGATCCAACTATCGCTGCAGCGGACTCTGACGCGAGGTACGGCTTCGGCCCGACCCCTGTCACAGCGACGCGGGCAGCCGAGATGGATCCATTCGAGCCATCAACCCATACCGCGGCGGCAGCGATCGGATAATCCGACTCGCCACCGCGACGACCCAGCTTCCGATACGCCGACTTGCCTCCCTTGGGGATCGTGATCTTGACCAGGATCTCGTCGGGTTCGAGGGCAGAGGTGAGCGTGTCAACGAAGAAGTCCGCAGCAGCGATCTCCCTCGTTCCGCGCACCGAAGCGACCGACATGGTCGCACCAAGCGCCAGGGCAGCAGCTGGCTGGTCTGCCGCGAGATCGGCATGTGCGATCGAGCCACAGGTTGTCCCCTGGTTTCTCACCTGGATGTCGGCGGTGGCACCTGCGGCCTGTCCAAGGGCCGTTGCGTGTTCGGCAACAAGTGCGTTCGACGCTGTTTCGGCATGTTTCACGAGGGCACCGATGGAGATGTGGTCGCCTTCATCAGTGATCGCATCGAGACCGGAGATTCGGGAGATGTCGACGACCGTTGTCGGACGGACGAGCCGCAGCTTCATGAGAGGAATGAGGCTCATACCTCCGCTGAGTACCTTCGCGTTGTCGCTCGCAGCGAGTGCCGCAAGGGCTTCGTCGAGGGTGGCCGGTGCAACGTAATCAAAGTTCGGTGGATACATCGTTACTTCCTCGCATCCTCGATCGCTTGCCACACCCGTTTGGGTCGTAGCGGCATATCGATGTGTTTCACGCCGAGATGGCTCACGGCGTCGACCACCGCATTGACGATCGTCTGAGCAGACCCGATCGTGCCTGCCTCACCGATTCCCTTCACGCCGAGCGGGTTGACATCCGTCGGTGTTACGGTTCGGTCCAGGTTGAACATCGGCAGATTCTCCGCTGCCGGCAACGGATAGTCCGCAAGCGAACTCGTCAACAGGTTGCCGACGTCGTCGTAGATGGCCTCTTCGAAGAGTGCCTGTGCCACACCCTGGGCGATTCCGCCATGGACCTGTCCGTCGACGATCATCGGGTTGATGACGTTGCCGCAGTCGTCGGTGGCCCAGTATTCGAGAAGGTCAACATCGCCCGTTTCAGGATCGACTTCGACCAGTGCCAGATGGGACCCGAACGGCCAGGTTGCATTCGGCGGTGAGAACACGACCGATGATTCCAGCCCTCCTTCGACACCCTCAGGAAGGGTGTGAGGCTGATAAGCGGATTCCGCGATCTGCGCCCACGCAACTGATCGATCAGGTGACCCTGCTACATGTGCACCGCCGTCTTGGAACTGGACATCTTCCGGTGCAGCCTCAAGCAAGTGACCCGCGATGATCGCTGCCTTCTCCTTCACCCTGGTCGTCGCCTCATAGGTTGCGGTGCCATCGACTGCCAACGATCGGCTACCGAACGTGCCAACACCAACGGGTGAGTCAAGGGAGTCTCCGTGTTGGACCTCGATGTTGTCCATAACAATGCCAAGACCGTCTGACACGATCTGGGCCCAGGTGGTCTCATGACCCTGACCACTTGGCCCTGTCCCGATCGTCACCGTACAGGTTCCATCGGGTTGCACTCTGACAACCCCCGAGCCGTTGAAGGCGGTCGGCAGACCGTAGCCAGCCCACGAGAAACCAAGCCCGGCAAGGGCAGATGGACCGAAGCCACATACCTCGACGTAGGTACTCAGCCCGATACCAAGAAGCCGTCCTTCGGCGCGAGCGGCGTCGCGCTTTGCCTTGAGATCCTCATATCCGACACGCTCGAGCAACGAATCGAGATTCGTTGCGTAGTCGCCGGTATCCATCGTCAGCCCGATCTGCGTTGTCACAGGGAACTGATCTGGTTTCCAGTAGTTCGCCTTGCGTACGTCTGCTGGGTCCATCCCGATCTCTCGTGCGAACGCATCGATGATTCGCTCGAGGTAGTAGGCAGCCTCAGGACGACCGGCACCGCGGTAGGCATCGGTTGTCGGTTTGTTCGTGACGACACAATGAAGCGCGTAGGACGTTGGTATGTCGTATTGACCTGGGGCGACGAACAGACCGAGCAGCGGAATGGCGACGGTGAAGTTGTGCGTGTAGGCACCCATGTCGCATATCGCGTCGAGCTCGTATCCGAGGATCTTGCCGTCTCGGGTGCCCGTGATCGTGGAAGTACCGATCCATCCACGTCCCTGAATCGAGGCGACGCTCGCTTCTCTTCGGGTTTCTGTCCATCGAACCGGTCTACCGAGAGCCCGTGACGCGTAGCAGCACAAGATCTCATCCGGATACACATTGAGTTTGAGTCCGAATCCTCCGCCGACCTCTGGTGCGACCACGCGAACCTTGTTGGACGGAATGCCGAAGGTCATGCCGATGGCACCCGCAACAGCATGCGGGATCTGGGAACTTGACCACAGTTCGACGGAGTCGTATCCGGAATTCCAATCGGCAAGCACCGCGCGTGGCTCTATGGCAGTCGGTATCAACCGCTGGTTAACCATCTCGAGGCTGACAACAACGGTGTCGTCACGTTCCTTCGCCTCCTGAATACCCGGCGATGGATCGGGGAGATCGATCACACCTTCCCACCAGGCGTTCCCTGCCCATGTGAGCAGTGTGTTGGAGATGCCATCGTGGACCTGGACGGTGTCCGCGTATGCCTCCTTGAGATCGACAACGGCATCCTTCGGTTCATAGTCAACGAACACAAGGTCCGCGGCGTCCTTGGCGATGTACGGATCGTCCGCAACGACCATCGCAACGGCCTCGCCGACATGGTGAACGACGCCGTCGGCCAGGAAGGGCCGCAACGTGCCGACAGCCACCTGCGCAGGGTTGAGACCTAGGTGACGTACATCGTCGATGGTGTACACCGCATGAACACCCTCGAGCGCAAGAGCTGCAGATGCATCAACACTGTTAATGGCTGCGGCAGCGAACGGGCTGCGTACGAAAGCCGTAGCCAACTCACGATGGCGCTTGATGTCATCGACGTACGTACCTTTGCCTTGAATCAGCGATGGATCTTCTTTGCGTCGAACCACCCCACCCATAACGCTTGTGGTACTCACGACGACACCTCCTGCGACGCTCCCTGTGGACTCTCGCCCCGCATCTTGGCTCCGGCATACTGCACGGACCGCACGATGTTGTGGTAGCCGGTACATCGGCAGAGGTTCCCCTCAATGCCGTGTCTGATTTCTGCCTCACTCGGATCGTTGTTTTCCTCGAGCAAGGCGATCGAACTCATGATCATGCCTGGTGTGCAGAACCCGCACTGCAGTCCGTGGCACTCCCAGAAACCTTCCTGGACAGGATGAAGTTCGTCGCCGTCCGCAACACCTTCGACCGTCTGGATGGATGCACCGTCGGCCTGGACAGCGAACATGGTGCATGATTTAACGGCTCGACCATCAACGATCACCGTGCAGGCGCCGCAGTATCCGGTCTCACAACCGACATGGGTTCCGGTCAGACTCAGGTTCTCTCGTAGATAGTGCACGAGCAACGTGCGGGGTTCAACGTCGCTCTGGTGGTCTACTCCGTTGACTGAAATGCGTACTTCCAAGATTCGACCTTCCATCGGATGAACTCTCTCAGGCCACGCGTTCACCCTCCGGCGCGTCGCATCGCCTATAGGACAACCATAGACAACGCGGACAGCCGGTGCTTGGAGACCGTCCAATAATTGTCATGAACGTGGAATGACACACCGTGCCCGGCCCTGCGGACACACCACGTCGGTCTCTATCCCCCTCGTGCGACGACTAGTCGCGCGAGAAGATCCCCTTCAGCCATCTCGAGAACGTGGCCCACGTGCTGGCAAGGAACAGGGACACGCCTTTTACATCGGCGGCTTCGATCCGTGCCGCTGCTTCCTCAGTTTCCGCGTCGAGCTTCGCATGGATACACGTTGAGAACTCCTCAATCAAACGTCTCGAGACCTCGTTGACGAGCCCCGTGCGACCGAACTGGGCTATCGGTCCGGCGAGCATCACTTTCGCGTCGATGTGAACCTCGGTACGAACCTCATCGGGTTCGCTCAGACGCACGTTGACATCGACTCGACCCTGGCTCCCACCCGCCTTGTCGACGCCACGACCTTTGATCTGAAGAGATCGTGCGGCTGCATCGGTAGTAACAGTCGCAGAGCCATCGAAGGCCGCCGTGATAGGACCGAGCTTGACCGTCACTTTCCCGTCGTATGTGCCATCGCCGTGGTCCTTGATCAGTTCAGCGCCAGGAAGGCACCGACTCAGCTGCGGAACATCGAGGAAAAGATCCCAGACGGATGCGACCGGGCGTGTCACCGTGAACTGCTCGGTGATGTCCATACGGAGAACTCCTATAGAGAATGGATAGCAACATCGGTCCCACAAAGAGAGATCGCGGAACCCGCGCCATATCGTACCTGGATGATCTCAGCGAGAATGGCGATCGCTGTCTCTGCTGGTGATTTCGACTTGAGGTCGAGACCGATCGGACCGTGGATCGCTGATGTTTCAGCGTCTGACCAGCCCTCCTGCTTGAGACGCTCAACCCGCATTGCATGTGTTCTTCTAGACCCCATGGCTCCGAGATAGCGCAGCGGAACGCCGTGTACAGCGGCGAAAACAGGAATCTCGAACCGGCTGTCGTGGCTCAGCATCACGACGTAGGTTCTCCTGTCAGGGATGACGTGATCGAACACGTCTTGAGGCCAGGCAACAATGAGCTCATCAACGTTCGGGAACCGTTCTTCGGTGGCCCACGCCGCTCGAGCATCCGCGACAACAACCCTGAAGCCGAGCTCCCTTGCGAACAGTGACAATGGCTGCGCGATGTGGCCTGCTCCGAAGATCAACATGATGGGAGATGGCGCGATCGTGTCGACGAAGATACGTCGATCACCGTAGACAAGGGCCTTGCTCTCTTCCCGATCCATGAGCTGTATGGCATCGGAGAGAACGTCGTCGTCGAACCAGTCACCTGCCTCACCAGCGACCAGGTCGTCTGTCCGGTCGAGAACGATCGATGAACCGACATCGGGCCCATCGATCACGGTGACCATCGCACCAAGACGTTCCTGATCCTTGAGCGCTGCGACTGCTTCGATGATCCCGCTCACCATGGCGCTATGTACACCTCGATGGTGCCCCCACAGGTGAGACCGACCTCGAACGCGTCGTCATCGGCAATGCCGTACGTGACCAGCTTCGGCGACCCGCTTGAAAGAACCGCAGCTGCGTGCTCGCGAACATCGTTCTCGACACAACCACCACTCACGCTTCCCTCCATTTCACCAAGCGATGAGATCAGCATCTTGGATCCAACACCGCGGGGCGCAGAACCCTTCACCGCGACAACTGTCGCTACTGCGACTTGCTTTCCTTCTGCGGTCCATCGTTGATGGATATCGAGTACGTCCCTCATGACGCCACAGCGCTCCTTTCTTGTGAGCCGGATGATCGACCTGTCGTTTGCAGGAGGTCGATGAGGTCAGTCAGATTACGTGCGGTACCGCCAGCCAACAAATCACCCACGAATGGCAACGCAGCAGCCATACCCCTGGCCTCGGGCGTGAACCCATCGTGACCCGCTAGGGGGTTAAGCCAGATCACACGGTGAGCCGACCGTGCGAGGCGCTGCATCTGGAGCGCCAACCGCTCTGGCTCACCTGTGTCCCATCCATCCGAGATGACAAGCACTATTGGCCCCCCACCTCCGACCCGTCGCGCCCACGAGGAGTTGTAGTCCGCAATCGCATCACCGATTCTGGTTCCACCGGACCAATCGTTCACCACACGTGTCACATCACGGACGGCATCGCCAGGGCTCCGCCGTCTGAGCTGCCTCGTGATACGGGTCAAGCGTGTAGCGAACACGAACGATTCGACCTTCGTGAATCGATGGTGTGCGCCATGCACGAAGTGCAGGAGCATCTCTGAATATCTCTCCATAGAACCCGAGATGTCAGCGAGGACAACGAGCGGGCGTTGTCTCCGGCGACGTTCCGCATAGGAAAGCGGAAGGAGATCACCGCTGGGACCCGTCACTGAACGAAGCGTTCTGCGCAGATCAGGCACCGAGCCGTTCGTCGTGGCCCTCCATCGACGCGACCGCACGGAGGAGGGACTCCATATCATCGTTGCGAGCAGGGCGGCCACCGAGGCTGCTTCAGCCGCATCGAGGTCGGCGAAGTCGACGTCCATCAAGGTCTCGGCAGCCGAGGCCCCCACCACATCGATCACCTCTTGCAGGTCGTCGTCATCGGCTCCATCAACGATGCCAGTGGCACCGATCCGGGGAGCGCGCAGCTCCCCTCGCGTCTGATCTAGCCGGTCGACCACATCATCCAGATGAAGGACGACATCGCCGGTGAAGAAGCGATCGAAGAGTCCGTCGAAATCGGCGGCCTGCCGTTGCGAGCTTGCGACAACCGACCGAAAGGCATCACGAACATCAGCGGCGTTCTCGAAGCCGACGATCGATGCAGCAGAGACGAGGAGATCTGTTGTCCCTGGCCGCACGGAGAACCCGGCTTCTCGTAGCGAACGGACGAAGACGACCAGGTTCACTGTGGCGATACGGCCATCCGGTTTCATACGAGCGATGCCGTTCCGGCCACCCTCACGGATTGGACGTCCTCTTCATATTTGACGATGACACCGAGCGTTGCATCGATGACCTCCGGTGCAAGCTGGGTTTCTCCAAGCACCTGGAGTGCTCTGGCCCAGTCGACAGTCTCTGCAACTCCAGGTGGCTTGAACAGGTCCATGTCCCTCAACCTTCGCATGGCTTCGGCCAGTTGTCTCGAGAGGTCCTCCGATGTGCTGGGTGACTTCGTTTTCAGGATCGCTATCTCGCGGTCGACGGAGGGATACTCGATCCAGTGGTAGATACAGCGGCGTTTCACGGCATCGTGGATCTCTCGAGTTCGGTTCGAGGTAATGACAACTATCGGCGGGGTCGTCGCAACGAACGTGCCTATCTCGGGAATCGTTATCTGAAAGTCTGACAGTAGCTCGAGCAGATACGCCTCGAACTCTTCGTCGGCTCGGTCGAGTTCATCGATCAACAGGATCGTCGGATGACCCGTAGAGGCACTTCGGAGTGCCTGGAGGAGAGGACGAGCTACGAGGTACTCCTCGCTCATGATGTCGTGAACGTCCGGGTGATCTCCCCTGGCTTCAAGCAGCCGGATCGCAAGCATCTGACGGGCGTAATCCCACTCGTATAACGCATGAGATGCATCGAGTCCTTCGTAGCACTGGAGTCGAATGAGTTCGCCGCCGCTCATCGCGGCGAGAACCTTGGCGATCTCCGTCTTGCCGACACCCGGTTCACCTTCGACAAAGAGCGGCTTACCCATCTGGATCGCGAGGTGGATAGCGATAGTCAGCGACCGCTCAGGCACATAGTCGTGTGCAATGAGCGCGACCTCAAGATCATCAACAGTTGACGGGAAACTCATCTCGCAACTCTAGACAGACGGATGACTGAGCGAAGCAACAGGCTGATCCATCGGACTGAGGAGGGCCGACACCACGCCGACCCTCCTCACCTATGTATCCAGATACGATCTCCCCCGTCAGCCACCAACCTCGATCAGGCCGACACACAACGGGATGACACTATCCCGATCGCCGTGAGGCCCCTCAACGCTCTCGTCACTGCGGTGCAGCGCTGTGATCGAGGCGGTTGCAGTGATCGTGACCTCACCGGCTTCCGAGAACTTCGGATCATTGGCGTACATACCCTCGGCCGAGTCGAGATCTTCCGACAACTGTGAACGATCGCTCCCGAAGTCGGCCAACCACTGCTCATGCTCCTGGCCGTACTTGCCGATGGGGTTGCCATCGGGGTGACTCGTATCCCACGATGCAAGCGTGACGAGGTATTCACCAGCGGGGATCGTACCGAACGCATCGGCGTCGAGCTCCACAAGACCTGTCTCGAACAGTTGCTCCTGTGGGAAGAACGCCCCAAAGGCGAAAGTCCTACCGGCGCACACGAACGGCTCTGTCGAAGGAGGCAGGGTGGATGTCGATGTCGATGTCGATGTCGATGTCGATGTCGATGTCGATGTGGATGTCGATGTCGATGTCGATGTGGGTGTCGTGCCTTCTCCGCAGTCCTCGAGACCCTCACCCTCGGCGAGGAGAACATCCGTCCATTCGTGGACGATGCCGTTCGAGTCCTCCTTGACACGGTCGTGGTTGTCGCCGTGCGCCCTGGGCCCCGTACCTTCCCAGGCAGCAGCGTCGATCGTGATCACGACCCACTTGTTCGTGAGTGACCGTGTCGCGTGGCAGATGGTCACCTTCTCGTGCTCGCTCGTGGAATCGGATCTCGGCTTCGCTGCTGCCGGTATCGCCACCGCCGCGAACAAGGCTGCCATCACAGCCAATAGAACCATCACTCTTCTCATGCGTCCCTCCCATATCCCTTTGCCCTTACCGATACAGACGACGCACAGGGCGAAACGCAACACACTTTCTTCGAGATGAGGAAGATT
>JAMBLJ010000090.1 GCA_023336815.1 Actinomycetes bacterium | reverse complement strand
GGGAATTCGAATCCCCGTTGCCGCCTTGAAAGGGCGGAGTCCTAGGCCTCTGGACGATGGGGGCAGGGCGCCCCGCAGTGTACCGAGAAGGACTGGCTACGGTCGTCGGGAGTATATCCGTTGTGCGAACCTGTGACCCCCGGTATTCGACACAGGTCGAGCTCAGGTATGGTTGCTGTCATGACCGATGAACGGATCCCAATGCCCAACGAAACCCCTGACCCCGGTGGCGATGTACACAAGACGATCGTACGGCTCGTTTCGGGTGGCGTCGGTGAGGGTGTCGATCGACTGATGGCTATGTCGACTGCTCTCGATGACGTGGATGAATCATCGGCGACCGAGGTCACAGGTCCGTACTCAACGAATCCATCGGTCATGGCTGTTGTTGGGTGGATATCGGAGCTCCCCGAACAGATTTCCGCTGCCACAAGTTCCATCGATCAGATGTCCTACCCCTTTGCCAGGCTGTCGAGGGTCCTTTTCGACACGACCGCAGCGATCGCCGAGGCCACAGGTGTAGCGCCGTTCGTTGCTGGGGTCACGGCACCCACGCGTGATGCCATTGCCGCAGAGATCGGGCGCCTGACCGCTGTTGGCTCTGCCGAATACGCACGCGGTCGTGTGCTGGCTGTAGAGACGTTCACTCACTCCGTTGATGGCATCGTCGGATACCTGAGTGAATCTGATGAGGTTGGCGACCTGATCCGCGAACAGACGCTCGGGTTCGCCGGTGGCGCCGTCCAGGAAGTCCGTGAAACCGGTGCCGCAGCCGATGGGCTGACCGAGGGCATCTTCAGGAAGATCTTCGGTCGTGACACTCAATCGCTTCCCCCGAAACCCGTGTTCGAGGGAGAATGAGCAAGAAGAACGAATATCACGTCTTGCAGGGCAGGTCCGCTGGCTTTGTTACGAGACTGCTCGCATATCTGGCAGACCTCGCAGTCGTCGCTGGGATTCTCTCGCTATCCGGCTGGATCGCCGTTCTCGCCGACAATGTTATCGAACAGCTTGGTATGGATCCAGGTGTCGATCTGGCCACGATGTACGTCTTCATGATCCCCTTCATCATCGGCGGCTACTTCGTCATCCTGTGGTCACTCACCGGTCGAACGATCGGGAAGTGGTTCATGGGTCTCAAAGTGGTAGGTCGCGATGGGCTCCCACCGACGATCGGTCGGTCGATGATTCGCGCGATCGGGTATGTGCTTTCGGCGGTCGTCCTGTGGGTTGGCTACTTCTGGGTGATCATCGACGATGAACGACAGGCGTGGCACGACCACCTGGCAAAGACATGGGTGATCTACGACTACGAACGCCTCGGTCGTGGTCAGATTTACGAGAACTACCGGCGGCGCACTGCAAAGATCGACTAGGCGCCGAGTGTCCGTACGTCTGGTGCGCCGAGCCGGGCAGCATCTGCCGTGAGGTCATCCGGCATCGTCTGGGATTCACGTTCTGCACGAACCCGCGCCTCGTAGTGCTCAAGTTCCCGCTTTATCGTCGCACCATCCCACCCGAGCACGTCAGCCATGATCGATGCAACATCGGCCGCGGAGTCAACACCGCGGTCCGTCGACTCGATCGAGATGCGTGTACGGCGAGTCAGCACGTCATCGAGGTGGAGAGCCCCCTCGTGCTCAACGGCGAACAAGATCTCGGCCCTGAGATATGTTCCTGAGGGAATGAATTCCATCATTGTCGGATCCTGCGTGCCGTAGGCGAGCACCATTTCGGTTTCTCCGCCATATCGGTGAAGCAGGCGGTCGATCTGCTTCACATCGAGGCCGTATCGGGCTGCCAACGGTTCTTTGTCAGCTTTGAGGGATCGATATCCGACAGTGCCAACGAGGGGCAGCTGATCCGTTCTGGTCGGTGGAACGTTGAGATCGATAGATTCACATGCCCGATCTACCGTGTCCTGTGCCATCACGCGATACGTTGTGAACTTCCCTCCAGCGATCGTGATGAGACCGGGTTCGGGCTCTGTGATGCTGTGCTCCCTCGACAGTTTCGCCGTCGAGGCCTTGTTACCGGTAACGAGCGGCCGCAGACCGGCGAACACACCAACGATGTCGTCGGTTGTGATCGGTGTCTCTACGATGCGGTTGAGCTGCTCGAGAACATATGCGATGTCTGACTTGCTCGCCGCTGGATGGGCGAGATTGAGCTCCCAAGGGGTGTCCGTGGTTCCCACGATCCAGAAGTCTCCATGTGGAATGAGGAACAGCACGCTCGTCTTCGTCTTCGTGATGAACCCGACAGACGACTCGATGCGGTCTCTTGGTATAACGATGTGGACGCCCTTCGACGCCGTCACTTCGGTGCTCTCGTCACCTGCGAGGAGTTCCACCGCATCTGTCCAGACTCCCGAGGCGTTGATCACGACCTTGGCCCTCGTCTCGAATGTTCTTCCTGACTCCAGGCAGGTAGCTGTGACACCGGTGATCCTGTCACCGTCGCGCAGAAAACCAGATACCCCCGTGCTCGTGAGGATGTGTGCACCTTCCCCGGCTGCCGTGCGGGCAACCGCCAGCACGAACCGTGCGTCATCGGTACCCGCGTCGTAGTACCTGATTCCGCCGATGAACGCATCCTTCTTGATCCCGGGGAACACCCGTACAAGATCCTTGTGACTCAGATGCCACTGGCGTGGCAACTTACTTTGGCCGAGCTTTGCCATCCCGTCATACAGACCTATGCCGGCTGTGACATAGGCGCGTTCCCACACCCGATGTTCGAGGGGATAGATGAAGGGAACAGGCCACACGAGGTGAGGGGCCAGCGTTTGGCGGAGCAGACCTCGTTCGCGCAGAGCCTCGTGGATGAGCTGAAAGTGAAACTGTTCGAGGTATCGCAGGCCACCGTGTATCAACTTCGATGATCGGCTCGACGTACCGGAGGCGAGATCCCGCTGTTCGAAGAGAGCAACGGAGAGTCCCCGCGATGCCGCATCGAGTGCGCAGCCTGCGCCCGTTACACCACCACCGATCACGATCACATCGAATTCGGCTCCGTCGACGACGTCGAGTGTTCTCGAGCGGTATTCCGGGCTGAAAGAGGTGGCTTGAGTGGTCATGATCGAAGGCTACCGCTAGCGGGGACTGGTGATGTTGCGACACGAGAAAGGGCCATCCTCGATGGTCAAGGATGGCCCTTCAGTCGGTATTGGAACGTCTTAGCTGAGAATCTTCATCTTTGCAGCCGCGAACTCCTCGTCGGACAAGATGCCTGCAGCTTTCATGTCGGCCAACTGTGCCAGCTTCGCCATCATGTCGTCTCCGGCCGCCGGTGCGGCTGCAGGTGCAGGTGCAGGTGTCGCAGCAGCGGCGTTCTGGGCCTTCATGGCTGCCATCTCCTGCTGCATAGCGGCGAGTTGAGCCTGTGACTCGTAGGCCGTCTGGTTGGCGTCCGCTTGGGCCTGTGCGTCAGCAGCCTTTGCGTTGCTCTTGTTGGTCATCGAACCATGAACTGCCGTGGCGGTACCAGCAACAACTGCTGTGCGAGCCATCGTCCCAACGAGTCCAGGGCGTCCTCTTCTTCGTGGCATCTGTTATCTCCTCTTCGTTGTTCGACTAAACGTTGTCGAGCTCGGCGACAGCCGCCATGACCTCTTCGACTATCAATCCTGGGACACGAACATCAGCAATAAGTATGCCGCCCGAGTCGAGGATCTCATTCCGGAGAGGCTTGAACCAGGTGTGTTCGAACGCAAGTACAGCCGCCGACGATCCAGGAGCAAGCGCCGCTGCGAATTCTTCGGCGTCCTCATCTGACAGAAGTTCAAGCGATTCACCGACGAACGCCTTGAGTGCTGCAGCGTCCGCGTTCGCATCGATCTCTTCGATCTCGACGTACTCGACGGCACCGTCGTCGTCCTTGATGATCAGCAATGCATCTACGATCGAGATGGTGTCCGCCTCGACGAGCCGTTCGAGCTCAGGCAAGATTCCACCAGTGAATTGGTTTCCTGGGAAACCAATCACGAGTACTTCTATTGGACCAAGTGCCACCGATACCTCCTTGACGGCTTTCCCGCTCCATGCGAGAACTGTTGATAGTAACCGTCGGTACGCCAAGCGTCATCGGAATCTCCCTACGACTTCGAAGAGGCGGCCAGCGTGACGGTACGCTGGCGTGATGACTGACATCGAAACACGCGCAAGAGAGTGGATCAGCGGTGACCCTGACCCAGCGACCCGATCCGAGTTGGAGGCGATCCTCTCGTCGGGCGACACACGGGAGCTAGCAGACCGCATGGCTGGTGTGATCCCCTTCGGGACCGCTGGGATCAGAGGTGTGGTCGAGGCCGGGTCGAATCGAATGAATCGAGCGACGGTGATCCGCACGACGGCAGGTCTTGCTGACTACCTGCTGGATATCGCCGAAGGGGGCGAACGCATCGTTGCTGTCGGTCGCGACGCACGGCCCTCTTCAGCGGTGTTCATGGAGGAGACCGTCGCCGTCCTCGTCGCTGCAGGGTTCGATGTCCGATATTTCGCAGCGCCGACTCCTACACCCCTTGTTGCCTATGCAGGACTCAGCATGAACGCGTGCGCATCGATCGTGATCACGGCGTCGCACAATCCTCCCAGGGACAATGGCTACAAGGTGTACGCCGCGAACGGCGCCCAGATAATTTCCCCCGCCGATTCGGACATCGCTGCCGCTATCGCTTCGATCGGCCGTGCCAGCGAGGTGGACCGTTCCACACACCCGTTCGACGATCCGGCCGCCAGACCAATCGGTCCAGAGATGTTCCAGAGCTACCTCCGCGACGTAGCGAAATCGGTTCCGCCAGGGACCAGCGACCAGAGTATTCGCATCGTGTACACAGCAATGCATGGTGTTGGTGGCAGGTTTGTGGTCGATGCACTCCAACGCTTCGGATACACGAACGTGCATCCAGTTGCTGCGCAGTTCGAGCCGGACGGCACGTTCCCCACCGTGGCGTTTCCGAATCCTGAGGAGCCGGGGGCGCTCGATCTCGCACACAAGCTGGCGCACGCTCTCGATGCCGACATCGTGCTCGCGAACGATCCCGATACTGACAGGCTCGCCGTGTCCGTCCCGGATCCGTCCGGGGCATGGAGACCGTTGACAGGGAACCAGATTGGTGCGCTGCTCGCGGAATTCCTGCTTACGAACTCGGGCGACGGAACAACTATCAATTCCATCGTGTCGTCTCCCTTGCTCGGAACCATCGCTGAACGACACGGTGCGACCTGGGCCAAGACATTGACTGGTTTCAAGTGGATATGGAACGCGGCGCTCGAACTCGAGGCCGAAGGGCAAGGCGAGCTGATATTTGGGTACGAGGAGGCGCTCGGATACTCGGTAGGTACAACCGTTCGCGATAAAGACGGAATTTCCGCTGCTGTAGCGTTCGCCGCCCTGGCTGGTCAGGCAGCGGCTACGGGTGCGACCGTACTTGACAAGCTTGGCGAGTTGTATCGCACATACGGTGTGTGGGTGTCCGCTCAGGTGAGCATTCGACGCGAGGGGTCTGCAGGCTTGGAGGACATCGCCCATGCGATGGATGCCCTCCGCTCCCGTCAGCCATCTGAGCTGAGGGGGTACGACGTTGTGGATGTGCGGGACTTCAATCTGCATGCTGATACGCGGCCTAGCTATCTCGGCGCAACCAACCTGATTGAACTCGATCTCGGTGCCGCTGGACGGGTTCTCGCGAGACCGTCCGGCACCGAGCCGAAGCTCAAGATCTACGTCGATCTTTCCGAACCTTTCCCGGAGTCTGGCGACTGGATCGGCGCCGAGCGAGAGCTCTCGGAACGGGCCAACGAGGTTGGCAGCGCCCTCGCCATATGGCTCACGGACGCGATGCCTTCGTGACGTCACGTTGGCAAATCTGGTTGGCAGCGTCGATACTCCAGATCGCGTAGCTGCGAGATTCCTCTCGGGAGCGCCTTGTTCGTTTGGAAACGAAGCAGAGAACCTGTAAAGCCGTCCACATCGTGAGCCGACACCTATCTCAGAAGAGAAAGCGGACGCCTTGTGACGACTCAGAATTCTGAAACACCTATTTCCATTGAAGAACACGAGTTCGCTATCTCGCGCAAGGGGTACGACAAACGAGAGGTGCGTGCCTTTCTCCACGAACTCGAGTCGAATTTTCGCGACCTCGAGCAATGGGCCGCTGACGCAAAGCTGAGACTTCAGCAGGCAGAGTACGAAGCCCAGAAGGTGAAAGACGACCAGGGCCAGTCGGTTGACGGCGCCATCGCAGCCGTCCTCGACGCCAAGGATCGTATTCTCGAACGTGCTCGAACCCAGGCCCGCGAGATCGAGAACCAGGCTCAAGTCAGGGCTGATGAGGCACTTGCCGGCGTCGGGGTGTCGGTGGCGGACCTCCCTGCTGATGTCGACGAGGCTCAACGCCAGGCTGCAGCCATCCTCGAGCAGGCTCAACGTGAGGCTGCTGCCATGCGAGAGACTGTTGAGCAGGCCGAGCACAGGGTTCGTGAACTCTCCCTCGAGAGGGACAAGGTTCGGTCTGAGATCGAGACCCTCATCGCCGAGACACAGATCGTCGACTCAGATGATGGTGTTGCGATCGATCCCGTCGGGACGATGCGAAAGGTCGAGGAGCGCTCGATGGAGATCATCTCCGATGCCGAGGGCGCTGCCGATACGATTCGTCTACGTGCTGAAGAGCAAATCGCAGAGGCACAACTCGAGATCGATGAGGCCCGCTCGAAGGCAAGCGAGATAATCCGCGAGGCCGAGGAACGTGTCCAGGAGATGCTGGTCATGGCAGAGGAGGCGTCGAGGCAGCGGATGGATGAAGCCGAGCAGGCTGCGACACGCAAGGTCGAGACCATCGTGTCGGAAGCTCAGACCCGCATGGATGAACTTCGGGAGCAGGCAACGTCTGAGACCGATGCCCTCATCACCGAAGCAGAGCACCTCCTCGAGGCCGCGCGAACCGAGGCTGAGAAGATCAAGGCCGAGGCAATGAGACTCCTGGACGAGGCCGAGAGTGCCGCTGAGGCCCGTACCGCCGAAGTCATGTTGATGGAGGCTGAAGCCGAGAACCTCAAGGCCATGGCTGTAGCGGCGGAGCATGAGGCATCTGAGACCCTTACAACCGCCAGAGATGGCGCCCAAGCGCTGCGCGAGGAAGCCTCAGAGTTCAGAGACGAGGCCAAGCAGAAGCGTGAAGACGCGGAGCAAGCTCTTGCCGAGGCTCGCGATGCCTCTATAGCAACCAGGAAGGAAGCGGACCACGCCGCGGAGATCCTGGTCAACGAGGCCCAGGTTGTCAGAGCCTCGGCTGAATCTGCTGCGAGCGAAATGGTTGCAACGGCCAAGGCGAAGTCGGCAGACGTCGTCGCCCGTGCCGAGTCCACGTTGGCTGAAACCGAAGCTGACGCCGAGAAGACGACGGCGGATCTGCAGCTGAAAGTCGCTGCGGCCAAGAAGGCGGTCGGCAGGGCTGAAGCCGATAAGCAGGCCGCCATTGCTGAGGCGGCAGAATCCGTCGAGACGATTCGCCTTGATGCCCGGCAGGAACGGGAACTAGCGCAAGAGCAGTTGAATCTGGCGAGACAAGCCATCGAAGACACGGTTTCGGACAGAGAGCGGGCAACAGCCCTGTCCGACGAAGCAGAGCAGAAATTGGCTGATGCCACTCGCTCAGCTGAAGACCTCACGGTCTCGAGCCTCGACATGCACGAGAAGGCGAAGGCTCTCCTTGACGAGGCAACGGAATCAAGGCGACTGGCAGATGAGAATGTCGCACAGGCGTTGGCGGACCTCGAAGCCGAAACTGTACAGAAGAGAGCGGATGCGAAGCGGGAGTTAGAGGAGCGTCGCGCGGAATCGAAGGCCGAGCTCGACGCGATCCGAGCCGAGACCGCCGAGATTCGCGAAGCAGCACAGGCGGACGCCGCCAGGATGCGTGAGCAAGCGGCTGCAGCCCGCGAACAGATAGAAGCCGCGGAAGAAACGGAGTCGCGAGCCAAGGAGATCCTCGAGAGCGCTCAGCGAGAGGCAGCAGAACTTCGTGAGATCATCGCTGCCGAAACCACTGAAGCCGAACTGCGAGGTACAGCGGCGCGAGCTAGTGAGGATCAGGCGAATCTCGTGTTGCAGTCAGCCCGCGACGAGGCTGAACTCATACGAATCGAGTCGTCATCGATTCAGGACCAGGCTAGGTCCATTCTCGATGCCGCCAAGGAGAAGGCCGAGGAGCTTGGTGATGCCGAGCGCACGGCATTCGAGTTACTTGAGAAGGCGCAACACGAGGCGGCAGGTATCCGGGCTGCGTCCGAAGGTGAAGCGGCGGCTGCCCAGGCCGAGCGGGAGCGTCTTGACGATGAGCGAGCAACATTCGAGATGGAGCGAGCGGAGATCGTAGCCGTGAAGGCCGAGACCGTGCGTCTCAACGAGGAGGTCACCGTTCTGCGGACCGAAGTGGGCGAAAGGGCCGATGCCGTGGCCGCCATCGAAGTCGCCTTGGAGGAAGACCGTGTCGAGTTCGAGGACGCACGAAAGAGGCTCGAGGCTGAGGCCTCTGAGCACGCAGACCAAACGTTCTCGGTGGCAGCTGAGCTCGCGGAGCGTGAGGCAGAACTCGAAGAGAGGATCGTGATCCTCGCCGAGCAAGGTATCTCGTCTGGTGAGATCGAACGTCGAGAGAACGAACTCGAACAGCAAACCGCGACGCTCGACGAACGCGAGAACGACCTCGCAACGCGTCGTGACGAGTTGGAGGGTGAGATTGTGCATCAGGTGGAAGCATTCGAAGAGCGAGAGGGCGCCATTGCGGAGTCGACAGAAAAGTTGGATGAGCGTGAGTCTGAGTTGAAGCGGCGTGCGTCTGAGTTGGATGAGCGTGCTGGTGAGATCGCTGATGCTGATGTGGTTGGTGG
>JAMBLJ010000089.1 GCA_023336815.1 Actinomycetes bacterium | reverse complement strand
CTGCCTGAAGACACCAAACTCCTCGTCATAGAAGCGAGTAATACGGAAAGTGCGCCAGCAGTCCCGTACTCACACACGGTGGCATTTTCTCACTACAACCACATTTCAGGCCAACTGCCCGTAGATCCGGAAACCGGTCAGATCGTGACCGGTGGCATAGAAGAGCAAGTTGGGCAATGCCTCACGAATATCAAGGCGATCGTGGAGAGCGTCGACCACGTCATGGATGATGTTGTCAAGCTCAATATCCAGGTCACTGACATGTCAAATACCGATGCGGTGAACGATGTCTGTGCAACCTTCTTCGAAGGCGACCTCCCCGCCAAGACAACAGTTGGTGTTTCAGCAATCCCCCTAGGTGCTCTCGTGCAGATTGATGCCGTTGTCTCTAACGCCGAAGGTACGCCCCCACAAACGTAAGAGGCATCACTAGGTCACCGTGCGGGCGGAGATTTTGGCACCGGCCGGTTGCCGTCGGGAGAGCAGCTGTCATGTTCGTTGATAGGTCGGGTGTCCGTCAAGGCGGATTCGATAGGTCTGAACCGAACCGCACCTTCGTTGCCGCGATGGTTTTGATGGCGATCCCGCTTTTCAACCTGCCGCGCTACCGAAGCAGTCCCCATCCGCCCGGTCGCCCAAAACGGGAGCGCGGCCAACGTCGGGTCGCTGTCCCGCTGCGTCTGACGATTCCAGCGGGCTGTCATCCAGGCTGTGCCGTGTCCGCCGAACCCGTGAGGCGTTCAGCGAGTAGGCCGACGGCGTCGGCGACATCGCCTGGTTCGATGACGGTCGTCCGCGCGGTGAGAGTGATGCGTGCGATTGCGAGGACGAGCCAGTCGATACTGTCTCCCCGGAGGCGGATCACGCACGTGTCCGGTCCTGTTTCGACCAGGCTGTGTTCGGTCCATCGCAGCACATCTTCGACCTGTGTGTAGGGAGCGCCAACAGCGACGAGCGCTTCGATCTCTCGGGGGATCGAGGAAAATGACGTGGCGACGAAGTCCGCGGCGTCCCCGCCCGGGATATCGCGAGGGGTGAATCTGCGGCCGGCTCGAGCAGCATCAGTGAGTCGATCCAGCCGAAACGTGCGCCAGTCATCGCGGCGAACGTCCCAGGCCACGAGGTACCAGCGGCGCCCGGCGGTGACCATCTGGTGGGGTTCAACGAGGCGACGGCTGTCCTCGCCGTCGCGACGTCGATAGTCGAACCGCACCTCCTCGTGATCGCGGCATGCGCTGGCGAGTACGGCGAGGGCGTCGGAGTCGATGATTTCGGTGTCGCTCAGTGGCCAGCGCATCGCGGTGATGCTGGAGTCGAGGGCGGACACTCGTCGACGAAGCCGATCCGGCAGCAGTTGCTCGATCTTGGCTAGGGCCTGCAGCGATGTTTCCTCGATTCCGCTGATTGCGCCCCCGGCGGCGGACCGCAACCCGACCGCGACCGCGACTGCTTCGTCGTCGTCGAGTATCAAGGGCGGCAGATGCGATCCGGCTGCGAGCCGGTATCCCCCTTGGGCTCCCGGCGTAGCGTCGACGGGGTAGCCCAGGTCGCGCAACCGGTCGATGTCGCGGCGCACGGTTCGTTCGGTGACGTCGAGACGCTCGGCGAGCTCCGAGCCGCTCCACAGACGGTGGGTCTGCAGCAATGAGAGCAGATGTAGGGCCCGTCTCGTTGGATCGTTTCGCATGTTTCGAGTTTCCCACATTCTGCGGACCGATGCTGTCCGCAATGGTCGTTACGGTGCTGGAACCAGCCCCAAGAAAGAGGACAATGCCATGTTTGAGCCAGCTGATTTTCCCGAGCCCACTCTCATTTCAGTCAACGGCGTGGAACTCGAAGTCTTTGAAGCAGGCCGACAAAATGCGGGAAACCCCATTGTGCTCTGTCACGGCTGGCCAGAGCATGCCTTTTCCTGGCGCTATCAGGTTCCCGCTCTTGCCGCGGCGGGCTACCACGTCATCGTCCCGAACCAGCGGGGTTATGGCAACTCATCCCGTCCGACCGAAGTAGCCGGCTATGACATTGCGCACCTGTCGGGTGACCTCGTCGCACTTCTCGATCACTACGGATACGAAGATGCCATCTTTGTCGGTCATGATTGGGGTGCAGCTGTCGTTTGGGGGTTGACCTTATTGCATCCAAACCGAGTGAATAGGGTGATAAATCTTGCCTTGCCGTACCAAGAGCGCGGAGAAAAACCCTGGATCGAGTTCATGGAAGAAGTTTTCGGCGGAGACTTCTATTTCGTTCACTTCAATCGACAGCCAGGAGTCGCGGACGCCGCATTGGATGAAAACACATCACAGTTCCTTCGCAATATGTTCCGCAAGAACGTGCCCGTCAGCGCGCCTCGGCCTGGTATGGCGATGATCAATCTCGCCAGGGCAGAAACACCAATCGGTGAGCCCGTAATGAGCGACAGAGAGCTGGCCGTTGTCGTCTCCGCCTTCGAATCAACAGGGTTCACCGGCAGTATCAATTGGTACAGAAACCTTGACCGCAACTGGCGTTTATTGGCGGACGTGAACCCCATCATCCAACAGCCCACACTCATGATCCATGGCGACCGGGATTTGATCCCGAAGTTTGAAAGGCTGACAGAGTTCGTACCCAAAGCGGAAGTGGTCAGTCTGGATTGCGGTCATTGGATCCAGCAAGAAAAGCCGGAAGAAACAAACCAGGCGATTCTGAAATGGCTGGAACAACACGGCGCCACATAGTCCCAAGAGCCTTTCAAGGTAAGCACTCCACCCTCCGGTGTGCGGCGCAATCGGCCATCTCGCACCCTGGCGAGAGTTGACCGGTCGGGTCAGGGTGGTACGGCGGTCAGATACCGGCGACGAGCATCTGTCGAGCATCTTTGAGGTTCGCCGTGTTGGTCCTGGCGAGGATTGCTTCGCGGTACGCGTCGGTGAGGGGTGTGTGAATACCGGCGCGCGTCGTGTTGATGAGATAGCTGATTCCGTCCCTACCTTGGATGCCAGATTCTGTTGTAGCGGACGAGATAGCGAGTTCTGCGAGCTTGTCGGCGGTGAGCGGGGTGATGTTGGAGCAGATCCATGTTGACAGCGTCAGATCGATGCCAGCAAGATCGTTGTGTTCCTTGACAACCACGCTGTTCTGACCCACGGGGTCGGGTGTCACGTACTCGTGCCCCGTCCCGACTCGGCCGGTCTCCCTGCGCCACAGTTTGCTGCGCGCTTCTTCGATCAGCACATCGGTGTGAAGAACCAGCAGTGACCCTTCCACGTGCGCACCTCCAGACTCAACTGGAACCAGCGTCGGCGCTCCACCTCTCGTTCGACTCGAGCGAGCGAACTCCACCTTGAACGGTGTCGTCACACGGCTGATCACGTTGTCGATCACGGCGTTGAGTTCATCACCCGGATCGTTGATCAGAGATCCGTACGCGAGGATGGCGAGGCGAGGCACCCCGCAACCGTACCGAACTTCGGGGGCACAGTCCTGACCCATCGCAGGTAGAAGTGAGGTTGACATTCGGGTGAGATCGTTGGCGGCCGCAGGCAAGCCTCTGATCGGCCCAGACTCGTGCGAGCGTCTTCATTCCAGGTTCTGGACGCGTGGCCGCGCCCGCGCTGGGGTCCGGCGAGCGAATTGGTATCACGGAGATGTCAGAACGACGCTCACGATCGTCAGAAGCCCACGACCGACAGCCGACGAGGAGGACTGCAGCGGGATGCGGGTTGCTACCTAGGCTGAGGCCTACCAGATCGTGAAGGGGTGCTTGATGGCAGATGAGCGTGGGAAGAAGGTATGGCTTCCTCCGCGGTGGTTCGTTCGCCTTGCCTGGTCAACGCACCGCGGGTTGTACCGCCTTTCCGGCGGCCGGTTCGGATTGAGGCGGCCGAAAGGCAATCGCTGGGGAATGATGCGTCTCACAACCACAGGGCGCCGTACAGGCGAGCAGCGGAGCGTGATACTCGGCTACTTCGATGATGGTCCGAACCTTGTCACCATGGCGATGAACGGTTGGGCTGATGCCGAACCTGCCTGGTGGCTCAATCTCCAGGCCCGTCCCGAAGCCAGAGTCGATGTTGTCAGCGGCCGACGTGACGTCCGGGGGCGGGCTGCCGAGGGGGACGAACGGTCGCGATTGTGGGCCAGGTGGCGGGAAATCGACGCGAACCTGGATGGTTACGCGGCGCTCCGGTCTGCTGAGACCGCTGTTGTAATTTTGGAGCCATCGTCTGACCCTCGCTAATGATGCGTCGGTTCCCTGCCACCTGGCGAACCCGGCTATGCCGATCGCTTGGATGCGGAGTCCAGGCCGTCGATGATCAGGTTGAGGCCGAACTCGAATGACGCACTGAAGTTGTAGCCGGGTCGCATCACATGTCCGGTGGCGAACTCCACAAGGCTCGGATACCTCTCGACGTCGAATGCAGCGGTCATCTCCTCCGCGATCTCCTGGACCTCTTCACCTCCGCTTGCCGGAAGTGAAGCCTCCTCGAGTGCGAAGCCATGGAGGAAGCTGTCGAGGATGGCGTAGGCATGTGCGGTCATCTGGAGCGACAAGCCGCCCCGACGCAGGCAGCCAAGAAGCGCATCGTGGTGCCCCAGGGTGGCTGGCCCAGGCGATGTTCGAGACACCATGTATGGCGGAGCCCAGGGGTGTCGATTCAGGGCCTCGCGAGCAGAGATGCAGCGGACGCGGATAGCGTCCGTCCACTCCTGATCGGTCGGTGGGAGGGCGATCTGTGCGTACACCGCATCGACCATGGCATCGATGATCGCTTCCTTGTTGGGGAAGTAGTGGTAGATCGTCATCGGCCCAACACCCAGTGCGGATGCAAGTCGACGGATCGTGAACGCGTCCATTCCAACGTCATCTGCGAGGAGGAGTGCACCCTCCACGATGCGATCACTATTGAGTCTTTCTCGCTTCGTTTTCGCTGACATACGGATCACCTCTTGACTGATGGTACTAAGTACGATAACGTACATTCCTGATTCGTACTTAGTACGAAAACCGATACGAAGGAACAAACAATGCAACAGACAACACCATCAACGGAGAAGATCTCTGCCCGGACTGCGGATAAGGCCGATCGAGGAGTCCTTCGCTTCGGCCGCGTGTTCGGAGCACTGGTGCTGGCGGCGTTCGTTCTCTACGGGGTAGGAAGCAGCCTTGCGGACCAACCGATCGGCCTCGTCCTCGTTGGATTCAACTCGATGGCCGTTGCGCTCATCGGTGGGATCGGTTTTCGGCTACTTCGGTCGAGCCGGCGTACTGTTGGTGGGATCTACCTCGTTGCGCGGTTGACCGAGGCCATCCTCCTGTTCATCGGTGTGGCCTTTGCGGGGGCGGTGGCATCATCGGAATTCGGCCAGGCGGCATACCTGGGTGCGATGATCGCACTGGGTGCGGGAAGTGTCCCGTTCTTTCTTGCACTCAAGCAGGGACGATGGCTTCCTGGTTGGTTCGCCGTGTGGGGTGTTGTCGGTTACGCAATGCTCGCAACGGGCGCTTTTCTCGAGCTGGCTTCAGGCCGTTCGGTCGCACTGGCGTTCGCCGTACCTGGTGGTCTCTTCGAGTTGGCCCTTGGCATGTTCCTCGTCTGGAGAGGCTTTGGCGGCATGAAGTCCCGTTCCCGACGCG
>JAMBLJ010000088.1 GCA_023336815.1 Actinomycetes bacterium | reverse complement strand
GCGTTGTTGGAGATCGCGCGTGCGTCTGTCGATCAGCTCCGTCCGATGTTCGCCGAACGAGCCGTCGAGGTCGATGTCATATGTGATGCGGAGCCTCTTGTCGATGTTGATGAGGGCAGGGTCACCCAGGTGCTCATCAACCTGCTCACGAACGCCCTTGGCCACACACCAGACGGTGGTCACATCAAGGTTGTTGTTGCCCAGGACGAGGCCACCGCAACGGTTGCGGTCACCGACGACGGCGAAGGTATCTCGGTGAAGGATCTCGACCAGGTGTTCGACCGGTTCTTCCGGGGTTCCTCGACAACGAAGAGACACGGGAGTGGTCTGGGACTGTCGGTTGCGAGGGGGATCGGCGAGGCCCACGGAGGGTCTCTGATCGCGGAGTCCGAGGGCATCGGCCACGGTGCAACGTTCACCCTGTCGTTGCCTCGCGTATGATGCCCGCGTGACCTACGACGAACACCTCGCCCGACGCGTACGCGATGCTCTTGACGACGACATCGATGAGAAGAAGATGTTCGGCGGTATCGCCTTCATGCTCGATGGCAACATGGCGGTTGGTGTCTCAGGTGACGACCTCATGGTGCGTGTCGGCAATGACGATGTAGATGATGCGGTGGTCCTCAACGATGTACGACCCTTCGACATGTCTGGCAAACGTATGTCCGGCTGGGTGCTCGTCGGGGGAGAGGCCATTGCCGAGGACGACGGTCTCGCCCACTGGATCGACGTCGGCATGGAGTTCGCAGGCACGTTGCCAGCCAAGTGAGCCGGCTATTCTCGGGACTGTCGGCGCAGATGTGCTCTGAGGGCAGGGAGGACACGGAGATCCTTCTCTCGGCCAGCCGCCTCCTTCGAGCGGATGACGTCGGCCAGGCTTGCCACGGGCACGTCGCGACCCTCGAATGGGATGGTTGTGACAGACTCGTTGAGGTCGTCGTATCCGCCAGTGCCATCGGGCCGAAGTGCAACATCGAGCGGCCCGGCATCCGTCCAGAACGTGACGGTGACCATACTTGCGAGCCAATCGGCGGTGATCCCACCAGGAATCTCGATTCCCTCGCCCGGGCCGTCCGCCACCCTGAACCGCGCATTGATGTCGGCTAGGGCTGCTGCGAGCCTCGTCAGGTTGTCTGGCGAGGCTGAGGGTGTGACATCGATGCCCCTGGTTGGAGGGATCGCAACGTTGTGGAGTTCCGCTGCGAAACCTCCAATCACCACATAGTCCACCCGATGGTGCTCGAGGGTGTCGAGTACCTGATGAACGTTCACGTCGAGCGTGGGCATTAGTTCCTTCGGGTTCGGTTCAGCCGTTCGGCTTCGACCCGCAGGCGCGATTGTTCCGTGAGCTCGACCTGACGTTCGGGTGGTAGCGACCGAATGAACCTTTCGAGTGTGCTGTCATGGTCGTCGATTGGTTCAAGATGGATCCGCATCTCGAGGCCAGCGGCTCGCAGAAGACGCTGCAGTGTTGGCAGAGTCGGCTCTTTCCGACCCGTCTCATAAGCGGATATCGATTGTTGAGAAACGCCGGCGACCGTTGCGAGCTCTACCTGGGTCATGCCAACCTTGTCGCGCGCTAGTCGCAGGAGTCCCGCTGCCAGGGTCGGTGCTGGATCGTATTTGCCCATGGGATCATCATACACAACCTATCGTATGTTTACAACCTTACGATTGTAAACATACGATAGGTTGTGTGCACGAAAACGAACCGTCGCTGAGCCACTGATCGATCCCGGGACGCTACGGGTTGGGGCGCCGTATAATCACAGTTCACACGACGCGGGGTGGAGCAGTCTGGTAGCTCGTCGGGCTCATAACCCGAAGGTCGCAGGTTCAAATCCTGCCCCCGCTACG
>JAMBLJ010000087.1 GCA_023336815.1 Actinomycetes bacterium | reverse complement strand
GAGGAAAGTCCGGACTCCACAGGGCATGACGCTGGGTAACACCCAGGCGGGGCGACCCGATGGACAGTGCAACAGAGAGCAGACTGCCGATGGCGCGAACCCTCATAGGGGACGCGCACAGGTGATGGTGAAACGGTGAGGTAAGAGCTCACCAGCGATCCGGGTGACCGGGTCGGCTAGGTAAACCCCGTCAGGAGCAAGACCGAGCAGGAACAGGGCTGCCCGTCCGTTACGTTCCGGGTAGGTTGCATGAGGCCGTGCGGTAACGCCGGTCCCAGATAGATGATCGTCCTCGACAGAATCCGGCTTATCGTCGACTCACGAGCGATGGGTGAGTGACGCAAGTCCCTCACCCATCGCTGATTCTCGATCCTTAACGGAATGGCCTACGCCTCACCGCCCTCGCCAAGTGTTACGAGCTTGTAGAACGCCCACCCGATGAACGCCCCGACCATGGGTGCAATCATGTACACCCACAGCGACGTCAACTGGTTGCCGACGAGCGCCGGACCGAGCGTCCTCGCCGGATTGACCGAGGTCCCGGTGAGTGGGACAAGCACAACATGGATGATGAGGAGAGTGATCGGGATCGCGATGAACGCTGTCGTTCCGAACTTTCCGCTTTCTGTGACCTTGAGGATCACAGCGACGAAGAGAGCGGTGAAGAGCAACTCGAGCGAGAAGGCTTCGAGATCCGACACACCGAGTGCCAGGTTGGGGATCGTTGCGGTCGATGCGACGAACGCCTGTGAAAAAGCGCTCAAGAGCGCAAGGGCAGCGAGTACTGCACCAGCGACCTGAGCGATCACGTACATGATGAACGAACTCGCATCGATTCGACGGTCTATCAACATCGCGAGGCTGACGGCCGGATTGAAGTGTCCACCCGATACCTCTCCGAAGGCATAGAGTGCGACAAGGAGCCCGAAGCCGAAACCGAACGCGATGATCAGCAGGGGCGTCCCCTGGGGCATCGGGACCCCATCCGCGCTGACGTTTCCGAAATTGGCTGAGAAGATGGCAAACCCACCGAACGTCACCAAGGTGAACGTTCCGAGGAGTTCAGCAACGAGTTTTCTAGCGTACAGGGGCATGATCTTCCTCCAGATTCGATCTTGTGCACAGGACTTTCGCGGAAAATGGCCCATTCCCCAAGGATCTCTCACGATCTGAGGTCTGTGACCAGTCGGTCGGTGGCGGCAGGACGTGTCGCCACGGTGTCTAGCATGAACCGCACCAGCAGGTTGATCCTTGCATCTGGGAGATGCAGTGTGCGATCAGAATAGGAGATCCGTATGAGCCCCCGACGCCTTACGACAGAGTCAGGTGCGCCAGTCGCCGACAATCAGCAGTCCCAGACCGCAGGCTCACAGGGTCCTGTCCTGATCCAGGACCAACATTTGATTGAGAAGCTTGCCCGCTTCAACCGTGAACGCATCCCGGAGCGTATCGTGCACGCACGGGGCTCAGGAGCGTTCGGCACGTTCACGGTCACTCACGATGTCACGAAATGGACCAGGGCATCGTTCCTGGCGGAGGTAGGCAAGAAGACCGAAGTGCTTGCGAGATTCTCCACGGTGGCGGGGAGCAAAGGTGCACCCGAGGCAGTGCGAGACCCGCGCGGATTCGCCATCAAGTTCTACACCGAAGAGGGCAACTACGACCTCACCGGAAATAACACGCCCATCTTCTTCATTCGCGATCCTTTGAAGTTCCCCGATTTCATCCATTCGCAGAAGGCGGATCCGTACTCCAACAAACAGGAGCCGGACAATGTCTGGGACTTCTTCAGTCTGTCGCCCGAGGCGACCCATATGTTCACATGGTTGTTCGGTGATCGCGGAATCCCCGCCGACTACCGGCACATGAACGGGTACGGATCGCACACCTTCCAGTGGGTGAACGCGGATGGCAAGGCCTTCTGGGTCAAGTACCATTTCAAGACGGACCAGGGTATCGAGTGTCTGACGAATGAAGATGCAGCACGGGTTGCAGGCGAGAATCCTGAATCCCACACGACCGACCTCATCTCGGCGATCGACAGCGGAGAGTTCCCATCCTGGACACTCAACGTTCAGATCATGCCGATGGAAGATGCGGCAAGCTACCGATTCAACCCGTTTGATCTGACCAAGGTGTGGCCGCACGCGGACTACCCGCTCATCGAGGTTGGCAAACTCGTGCTCGACCGCAATCCGGAGAACTACTTCGCAGAGGTCGAGCAGGCGGGATTCGATCCGGGCCACTTCGTCCCCGGTATCGGTCCGTCACCGGACAAGATGCTCCAGGGTCGCCTGTTCGCGTATGGTGATGCCCACCGCTACCGCCTCGGTGTCAACCACACACAACTGCCAGTCAACAGTCCGCATGCCACTACGACCGACAACTACGGCAGAGATGGGTTCATGCGTTTCGACGATAACGGTGGCGGCCAGAAGAACTACGAGCCGAACAGCTTCGATGGCCCGGTTGAGTCAAGTGAGCCACTCTACGCGGGTGTCGAGGTGAGCGGTACAACCGGCACCTATGCGTGGGCGGATCATGACTCAAACGATTTCGAGCAGGCAGGCGACCTCTATCGATTGATGGATCCAGCGGCACAGCAGCGACTCATAGACTCGATCGCTGGCGGTCTGGCCCTCGTCTCAAAGGAGGAGATCATCGACAGATCTGTCTCCTACTTCAGCCAGGCTGATGCCGAGTACGGCAGTCGACTCCGCGCTGCGATCGAAGCACTGCGCGCTTAACAGCGGAATGTGTGTCGTCCGGCGAACGATCGGACGACACACACGGTTGATTTGGAGGATCCTTGACACAATTCGCATACTTCTGCGGGCACGAGCAGTTCCAGCCAGAAGAGCTCGTGCGCCACGCCGTCCTTGCCGAGGAGGCTGGATTCGACATGGTGATGGTGTCCGAGCACTTCCACCCGTGGGTCGACGACCTCGGTGCGTCGGGATTCGCGTACGCAACGATCGCTGCGATGGCTCAGGCCACCGAGTCCATTACGTTTGCAACCGGGGTGACGACGCCACTGTGGAGGTATCACCCCGCGGTCGTCGCACAAGCAGCCGCAACGCTGGACCGACTCAGCGGTGGCAGGTTCTCGCTGGGTGTGGGAACGGGAGAGAACCTCAACGAGGGTCCCCTCGGCTACACGTTCCCGAAGTACGCCGAGCGCGCCGCCCGTATGACCGAGGCTCTCGAGATCATGCGCAGACTCCTCGATGGCGAGAAACTCACGTTCCACGGCGACTTCTACTCGACTGACCGGGCGAAGCTGTACAGCCCGCCGGTCCACGACCTACCCATATTCATGGCTGCCGGAGGACCGAAGTCAGCTGCACTCGCAGCGACCATGGCACAGGGAATCATCACGAGCGTCAAGCAGCCCGCCGTCACGTTCGAGAGGGTCATCGACCCCGCTCGATCCGCCGCTCAACAGGCGAACCGACCGGCCCCTCTGATCCTCGCGTCACGATGGTCGATTCGGGCGACGAACGATGACGAAGCATGGACGACGCTCGGAGCGTGGCGTGGACTCAGAGCGCCTGGACGTCTGGAAGCTGTCGATCCTATGGATCTCCGTCAACGAGCCGATGAGATGCCTCGGGATGAGATCCTCAGCATGTACAGCATCGTGGATTCGCCGAATGACTACGTTGCGGTCTACGCACCCCTCATCACAGATGTCCACGCGGACGTCGTGACGATACAAACGACATCGATCGATCAGGAAGCAACGATCGCGATGCTCGGTGCAGAGGTTCTACCGACGCTGAGGAAGATGCGCTAACACAGCCTTCAGCCTGCCGCGGACTCGATCTTGTCGATGAGCGCAAGAGCGCTACGAGCGAAGTCCTCGCCGAACGATCCGTCGGCCATTGCGGCCCACAAGCTCGGCACAACGGTCTCGACGAAAGCCAGCTGCACGATCGCTCCGTTGTCGTCCGATGGCAATTCCTCGAACGACCTCTGAAGCAACGTCACAAAACCATCGCCCAACGAGGCGACCATGTCGACTTCCCATGACCCGTCTGGCTGCATCCTCGATATGACAACCGAGTCAGCGGCAGGGCCACCCGATATCGGTACGGCAGCGAACTGCTCACCCTCAGACTCGAAAATGCTCGCCTGGCCGACGGTGAGGGTTGAGATGGGTCGTGAGGCGAACTCGGTGAAGCCGTCGGCGAACGATTCCCAGTATCCCTGCTGCACGGACACCGGTACACCGTCGGTGAGATAGGCAACGGTTGATTCAACGGGCAGATCGTTCTCGGCTCCGAGTATGAGAGCGAGTGAGTTCCCGTGGATAGCTGCAGACGCTGCCTGGGCATCACCTGCATCGATCGCCTCGAACCACGTGACGACCGCTCGCTCGGGTGTGTCGTGGCCGGTCGGCTCAGCATCGCCCGAGGAGCACGCGGCGACAACGAGTGACATGGATACAACAACGAGGGTAGCTCTCAACACAGGAAAAAGCCTACCCCCGACCGCCCTCAACTGGCCGGGCCAGTCGACTCCGTGGGCTGACAGCACCGCGCTACCCTTCCAGAATGGGATTTTCGTGGGTGAAGGCCGGACTTGTGGGACTCGTTGCCGGGTTCCTCTCTGGACTCCTGGGTATCGGTGGCGGTGTCATCGTCGTTCCAGGACTCGTGCTGCTCGTTGGTCTCGATCAGTACTCAGCGGCGGCTACGTCGGTCGCGACGATCGTCCTCACAGCATCCGCAGCCCTGCTGGCTTTCGGAATCGGCGGATCCGTTGACTGGCCGATCGCCGCAGCGGTGCTCGCTGGAGCGGTGACAGGTGCATGGGCCGGAGCCCGCTACATGCACAAGGTACCGGAGCATGTCCTCGCTGGGGTTTTCACTCTTGTGATGGCAGTTGCGGCGATCCGGATGTACTTCTGATGCTCGAGATAGTCGGACTCCTCATGCTTGGTCTGTTCGCTGGTACGCTCGCTGCGACGCTGGGCGTGGGCGGGGGAATCATCTTCGTACCGATACTTGTTTCCGCATTCGGTCTGGCGCAGCTCGACGCCCAGGGGACCTCTCTTGCGATCATCGTGCCAACGGCGATCGTCGGCGCGGTCACGCACGCACGAGCGGGACGGATCAACTGGAAGGTCTTCGGGGTCGTAGGTGCGGTCGGCATTCTGGGCGCAGCGGGCGGCGCCCTTCTCGCGCACTCGACCGACGAGGACCTTCTTCGTCAGATCTTCGCCGTAGTGCTTTCGATCCTGGCGGTGAGAATGGGTCTCCGCACCCGCCGGCTCTGGCAAGCATCACGAGCGGTCGATACCGGCTGACACAACTCCCGTTTTCAGCAGACGTTGCCGTGCAGCGGCGTCTCCGAGATCGGATCGCCGCCAAAGCAGTATGAGATACGCTGCACCGACCGCCTCACCGACCCACACAAGCGGATCCGCCAGAATATTCACCGCGTACGCACCGAACGTTGCAAAACCCGTCGACGAAAACACCGTCCCAAGGAACGGCCACCACAGTGTCTCTGGCTGGTTCCACATCGCATCAAGACCGAGATGGAGAAGCGATCCCGTCGCCAGCAACATCCATCGCTTCCGGGCGGGTCCACGACGCGTGATGAGCAGCACGAGGACCATGACCGTGGTACCGAACAGGAAGCTATGGCCCCACAACCTGACCGTTGCGAATATCGACCATCCGATGGCACCAACCGGTGTGTCGAGGAGATCGGGTAGGAGCGCACCAAGAGCGAGGAATCGCAGGTCCATCGCCTCATCCCTGAAGGCGTATCGGATAAACGCGATCGTCGCTCCAACGTGCCAGAAGAGCACGGGATCAGATGACGAGGATCGAGCGACAGTGGATGCAGCGGGGAGGATCTTCCTTTTTCACACGAGATTCCTCCGCGGCGGACAACCGGAGGTGACACGCACCACACACACCATCCGTAAGACGTCCAACGACGCGACCACCGGCGCCCTCCCTCATCGACTCATAGGTGGCAAGCAGATAATCGTCGACGAGCTCCAGATCTGCCTTCTTTCGTTCTTCCTTGATGGCGAGCTCCTTGTCGATGAGTCGCCAGTGCTCCGATATCGCTGCCGCAAGCGCATCTTTGTCAGTCGTTGCTGCCACCAACTCCTCACTGAGGCGATCCACATCAGCCTCCGCTTGCTCCTTGTCCTCGATGAAGCCGATGACCTCATCCTCCATCTTGGATACCTTCTGGTAGAGCAACTCCACCTCTCGCCTCAGGTAGTCGGCATCCCTGGCGGACAGCCCACCGGCGTACAGTCTGTTCTGTTCGCCTGCGGCCTTCTCCACAGTGAGTTCCAGCTCGCCATTGGTCTTGCGTAGCCCGAGGTCGGCGTCTGAAAGGACGGTTCTCGCCGCTTCGAGAGCAGCGGTCAGTCTGGCGACCTCTGCATGGGCCACCTTGTACTGATCGAGTTCCGGAAGGGAGCTTCGCGTGTCGAGCAGCTTATCGATCTGGAGATCGAGGTCCTGCAGATCGAGAAGGTCGGCGAGACTCTTGAGCTGTTCCAACTTCAGTCCTTCCATTGGTGTGGATCGATGTCGATCCGATGCACCGTGTCTGTCATTGTGCGAAGTACATCGTACAGGGCATCAACACCCGGGCGTTCGGTCGGCACGTGCCCTGCATCGAGAACCGACAGACCGAGGTCTCGAGCCTGCACCACATCATGGTGTTTCAGATCACCCGTCACCAATACATCCGCCAGGGCGGCTGCTGTTCGTATGAACGACCCGCCCGATCCTGGCACAACCGCGACAGAGCTGACGACAGCCGATTCGTCACCTGCGAGGCGAACGTGGGTTGCGAGTCGCGATGCCACGATGTCTCTGAGTTCCGCCAGGGTCATTGGATCGACGTTGCCCGCGCGTCCGACACATCGTGTCTCAGCTTCGTCTTCGCAACCGAAGGAGGTCCCCACGTCTAGGCCAAGGGTGGATGCGAGAGCATCGGCGGATCCACCCGGCGTCGCGTCGAACGCCGTGTGGACAACGATGAGAGAGATCCCTGCAGATGCAAGGCGGAACGCCCTTCCCTCAGCAGACGCGCCGTCAACGAATGTTGTTGTTGGTGAGAAGAGAAGAGGGTGGTAGCTCACGATGGTGGCGATACCTCGCTGGACAGCCTCGGTGATCAGCCCGGTCGAAATCTCATGGCAAACGCCAACCTCACCGAGTTCTCCGTCAGGAGCCCCGATCTGGAGGCCGACTTCGTCCCATGATGCCGCACGGGACAGTCCGATCTCGTCATCAAGTGCGCCAAGGAGATCCGCTACGTTCATCGGACAGGATGCTACCTGTTCGATGCGTGCTCATCGATATCGGCCGATCTCCGACTATCCGTCGCCGTAGCCCTTGGTGCGTGCGATACTTTGCATTCAGCGAAACGAATCTCTGACCTCACAGGAGGGTCCCATGACCGACGTAGTTGAGATCGCGACATTCGGAACCACATTCGAGGCCAGGACCGCCGCGGCACACCTCAAGTCAGAGGGCATCAGGTCATCGGTAGTCACCGACAACGCTGGAGGTGCGATTCCTTCGATGTCGCTCCTCGAGGGAGGTGTCCGTTTGGTGACCACTGCCGAAGATGCCGAGCGGGCGCGAGACATCCTCAACGATCTCGATGAAGAAGTCAAACGAGCCGATCAGGACTAGTCCATTGCGAGCGATTAGTTGCCAGCGTTGGCGACGCTTGTCCCGATGTCGCTGTATTCGGAGCGGAGTTCCGTGCCGATGAACGTGGTAGCAACGATCAGGGTGATGGCGATGAACGCCATCAACAACGCGTACTCGACCATGCTCGCACCGTTCTCGTTTGAGCAACGTGAACGAAGAGCCGATGATGCTCGGACATATACGTTGGTTGCCAGGTAGATCATGTCAGCATCATACGGGCCATTCCCATCCGGCCCTATGGGTCGGTAGACCCATTCCTACCACTCATAGCGCCATTTTCCCTACTGTCCGTGGTTGTGACGGATCGGCAACCACCCCACGCGCGCAGGTTTGTCACCCTTGTGTCCTACCATCCGGGTTCCCGGGCGTTTAGCTCAGTTGGCTAGAGCGCCGCCCTTACAAGGCGGAAGTCGAGGGTTCGAGTCCCCCAACGCCCACGGAACACCTTCGGTGTTCCTCGGGAGTTGCTCTGCAACTCCACCGTCCCAGTCCCGCTTTCACATGTCGGTTCACCGCGGATCGGTCTGGCTACGAGATGGCGAGCGTGGTTCCCGGCTTCGTTGTACGCAACTGGCCGGTTCGCTGGACGAAGGAGTGTCCATCGAGGATGGTGTTCGTGTTGGTGCATCCGCCGGCTGCATGAGGCTGATAGTCGACACGCATCGCGTTGATCGGAAGCGTTACATCTGCCTCGGTGACGACCGAAGCATCCGACCAACGCACTTCACAGCGTGGGGCGTCACATGGAGCAAAGGATTCCACCCACACAACCGGTGCCCGAAGGTACGCACCAGGACTGTAGAGATCCCGCACATGGGTCGTCTCTCCCGATCCCCCATCGGTTATCGAACCCCGCCATCGATACCACCCATCATCACGCTGGTCGCCCCGGTCGATGACAAGTGTGTACGCAACACCGTCGCTCCATTGGTAGTTGCGAGTGTTCACGTCGTCGGGTGCCGAGGGCAAGGGCGATTCGGAACCCTCGAGTAGTCCGCCGTGTGGGTCGTAGCCACCCCAATTGACAGCGGAGCGTGCGGGATACCGGGAGTTGTGCTGGAGACCAAGATGAGCTCCTCCTCCACCGGGTTTGATGAACGCGACCTGCATCGCGAAGAATACAAGACGATCGAGGTCGGGCCTCCTACTGATCTCAAGGGTCACGGTTGCTGATTTCAATCGATCGCCGTACGGCACATCCCACCATAGGTGAAACGACGAGGCGCCGTTCGGACTCGAAGGAGACCCTGCAACACGCTCGCGGACACTCGGTGAAAGGAGGTTCCTGACCCAGTCACGCATAGAGCGACACTACTCCCGACATGCTGTCGGTACCAGTACTTCCTACGATGTTCGGATGGCAGTCGTACAGAGTCGCGCTCTTCGCATCGTCCTGCTCGGTCTTGCCTGGTTCTGGATCGGGGTTGCGTTTGCCGGTGTTGTGCTACCGATCATCCCCACGACAGGACCCGTTCTCCTGGCGGCGTTCTTGTTCTCACTGTCATCCGAACGGTTCGACAACTGGATCGTGACCAATCGGTATTTTGGCGGCATCGTCCGCGACTGGCGTGAGGGCGTTGGCTTCAGCGTGCGGGCAAAGACCATCGCTGTCACGGCCATCGTTCTGTCTTTCGCGTTCACGACGTTCTTTGCGCTCGGTGACGCATCTCTGTGGATTCGCGCATCGATGTGGGCGCTAGCTCTTGCGATCGCCTCGTACGTTGTGACGAGGCCGACGAAGCGGACGTCAACCACAGAAGGAGTCGGTGCTCTCGAAGGATGAGTGCCGGGCTGTTTATCCGTTCATCTGTTCTTCGCCGACGGTGGGCAGCGCCGATGGCATGAGCGGGTTCGGACGGTTCGCGTGGTACTTCTGAAGTGTCGGCGAATCGCAATTCGTACACAGATCGATAGGTCGTGTACCAACAACAGACAACTGCGTTCCTCGACTTCGCTCCACGATCGCAAGAGGCACTGTCTGTAAGTCGTCTCCTTCGCACCGAGGACAGTGTTTGGTCAGGGGACGGACCCACTGCTCCCCGCACGCTTCGCAGGTGAGGTCGATGATGTCATCGCGACGGGCCCCTCTGAGTGCCTCCGATTCACCGCATTCAGGACATCTCGCACCAAGTATCACTGCAGACTCTCCATAGCCTGGAATACAGCCCTTGCCACAGCACTTGGTCGCCCGAACTCTACGAACGCTGCACCAGCGGCTCTGCCCGTTCCGCCGACGGCGGAGGCCACGAGCACCGATCCTGTGGGGAGCTCGATATCTTGGATCCCAAGCACAACTGACTCGTCGAATCCAAAGAGCTCCCTGACGGCTGAGATGACGGCAGCATCAATGCTTCCATCGTCGCCGACGGCAACCGAGGCACTGCGGTCCTTGTTGTCTTCGATGGTCACGTGCACACCCGTCGAGGATTCAACCACTGACACAGATGCCACGGCAGGCTGGCGATTGGTCTCAGGCTGAAGCTGACTTGGCACTGGATGCGCATCATCTTCCGGCAACAGATCACCAAGCCCTCGTCCAAGACCGCTACGGCGTTTGGGCGATTCAATCGCCGCATCGAGATCGATCTCAGGGACGTTCCTCCCCAGAAGCGCACCTACGAGTTCCCGGACCTCCGAGCCGTCCCTGGTCCCATCCAGCCACACACGTGCGACAGGCGTCTCATCGTCTTTGAGCGTTACCTCGGCCGAAGCCACGCCAGGAATTGCAACGAGATTGTCTCGAAGGTTGTCGGTTGTCACATACTCTCCGCGGTCTGATGACTCCACACTACAGCGCTCGACGCGCAGAGTGGTTTCAGACCCTTGACCGACTCTGCACCATGATGCACGCATCGATCAGGGACGGAATTCCCAGGTCGGCGACTTTCGCTCGTACTGCAACATCGGCTGCGCCAGGCTGTATCCACACTGCTGTGTCGTCCAGTGCGGCAACGTCTTCGAGCACTCTGAGAGTCCGAACAGGGGGAACAACGATGTTGACGATGTCAGGAATCTCTTCAAGGTCCGCTACCGAAGGGAAACACCGATCGCCATCAACCGTCGTTCGCGTGGGATTGACCGGCACAACCCTGTAACCCTTGCTTTTGAGATCGCGGTAGATAATCCCGCCATACTTCGATGGGTGATCGGTCGCTCCGACGACAGCGATGAGCGGGTCGGGTGTGTTGAGGCGTTCGGATACAGGATCAGTCATACCTCAACCAACCAGGGCACAGCGAGACTATTCCTCATCGCGAGCGGCGCCAGACTCCTCCGTGTCGCCCGAGCTACGGAGGACGGTGCTCACCGTTGCTGCAAGGATCTTGAGATCGAGTCTGGTCCCGCGTTGCGAAACGTATCTTTCATCCCAGGTCGTCCTCTCGGCGAGAGAGATCGAGTCGCGTCCATGAACCTGAGCGAAGCCGGTGATACCTGGCTTTACATCGAACCGCGGGTTGTCGAGGCCGATCAATTCGGCTTCCTCGCGAACGAGGGGTCGAGGCCCGACAAGGGACATCGATCCCTTCAGCACGTTCCAAAGGTTCGGGAGCTCATCGATGGACCACGCACGAAGTTTGCCCCCGATTCGTGTTACCCGAGGATCCTCGTCGATCCTGATCGTGTAGTCCTCATCGAGAGCACCTGTGGCCCGCAGACGATGGATGTGTTCCTTGAACACCGAGTCGTCATGGTCGAACTTCATCGTACGAAGCTTGACCATCCAAAAATCCACGCCTTCACGTCCCACTCGTCGCTGCCGAAAGAACACCGGTCCAGGTGAATCGATCTTCACAGCGATCGCTGAGATCAGAATCACGGGGAGCAACAGGAACAGGGATACAAGCGCACCACTGATATCTACTGAGCGCTTGATGACCGAGTACCCGTGCGTGATGTCGGGCTCATCCATGTCCCTGATCAGCACAACGAACGTCAGAGCCGTCAACGCTGTCATCTCTCCAACAAGAAAAGCGATCGCAACGTGGAGAACCGGGTCCGAAATCGGGAACGAGACGGCCGCCACAGCAGCGATGACCGCTACGAGCCAAGCGATCAGAAGACGAATCGACTGACCGCGTGCGACCAGGATTTGACCGATAAACAGACCGCCGCCAGCAAGCACGACTCCAGCCCCTGAGAGTGCAGCGACGAGTGGAGACGGTGCAAAGCCCTCACCGAAAGCGATCGAGACGAGCAACGGCCCGAGAACAAGTCCGATCAATGCTCCCACGACCGAAAGGATCACAGCAGCGATCGCTACACCACGCGCCCAGGAACGAAGCTCTCTCCGTTCCCCCCGAACTGCCATAGTGGTGAAGGACGGAAGGACGCGGGCTATCAGGTTGTACCCGAGGGTCAGAGGAGCACGAGCGATCAACAAGGTTGCGTACGTAATCGAGATCTCTGCGTTGGTTGCCCCGAGGCGGGATGCCACAAGCGGTCCAGCCAACAGGAGGGCTTGTGAGGCCGCCGCCGCAAGCACCAGACCCGAAAGTAGACCCTTCTCCGAGTCCTCGGCCACTGCCTCAGCGTCCGCATCCTCCTTCTTCCCTGCAAGCTTCCATGGACGCCAGAGAAAGATCACGAGAGGACCGAGAACGTGAGCCCATGCGAACCCTGTCACCGAAGGTATCAGAAGAGACACACCGACAGCAAGCGTGAGCCGGAACAGCGATGCGCTCGCAGATACGTACCCGTACGCCCGGAACCTGCGAAACCCTGCAAGGTACCCGCGACCTACTGCGAAGAAGAAGTGCACGAACACAGTCAGTAT
>JAMBLJ010000086.1 GCA_023336815.1 Actinomycetes bacterium | reverse complement strand
TCCCCGCTTGCGATCAGATACGTTGCGTGAGCATGGCGTAGTCCGTGCATCTTCATAGGTGGCAGACCGGCTTGCTTCGTCACCTTGTAGTGCAATTTGCTCACCGTGTCTGGATGGACGCACACCGTCTCGAGAGGCCGGTTGAACACTGCCAAGTCTCCTACTTCACGGGCATTGACGCCGGCTGCCAGGAGCTCTTCTCGCTGCTCTGAGCGCCACTTCTTCAACGCCTCGATGGTGCCCTCATCCAAACCGACGATGCGGTAGCCGGCCTTCGACTTCCGTTCACCAGGACCCGTGATCAGTTGCGCCCGAGACACCTTCCATGTTCCAGCCTCGAGATCCACGTCACGCCACTGCATCCCAACGACTTCACCTCGACGAGCCCCGGTGAACGTCAACACATGGAGAGCCAACCCCAACCGATGCTGCGATGCCTCTTCGAGATACTCGACGAGTTCATCGATACTCCAAACAGAAAGCTCCGTTGGTGGGATACGAAGAGTGAACGCTTCTTCGACAGCGAGGACGTTACGAACGATCAGACCTTGACTGAGAGCCACCTGGAGCGCCCGACGCATCACGGCGTGATAGCTCCTTGCTGTGCGAGGTGCGAGGCTGTGATGGCCTTTCTCGTCGACGAGATGGGCAAGGAACGCCTGCCACCGAGCGAGAGACAGGTCTTGGAGTTTGACATCTCCGAGGTGGGCAGAGATCGCATCCACCTGGAAGCGATACGAACGATGGGTAGTCGGGCGGACCTTCAACCGTGCCGGCCCTTCCCACCATCTGTCGAGCCAGTCGCCAACGGTGAGATCGTGGTCGTCGATCGCCAACCCGTTGCCCCACTGCCGGATGAGCTCCTGCTCGGCAGCAACAGCATCAGCCTTCGTCGAGTGGTAGCCGATGCTCTTGCGGCGACGCTTTCCTCTGGTGCCGACATCGATAACCCCGGTCCACGCAATGTGATGCTTCCCGTGGGTGTCACACATTCGTTGACCTTGGGCAAGGATCCCACCTGTTTGACACTTGCGACAACGTCGATATACGGCCACCACTCGCTCCTTGATCGATGCTCGAAGTATACCTGTTGTGTGACAATACCGTTACGGCTAATAATGGATATCGACTACCCTTACGGAGAGACACGGAAGGAGATGTGCCGATGGGGAAACGAATAGATCACACATGGGATCCGAACAGTGGCGACCAACTCATCGGTGTCGTCACCGACGCCATGATCGTGAACACGAACACCTACGGAGACATCGACGTAGCGATCGTCACTGAAGAAGGAACCGACACCAAGATCGGTGTGTGGCTGTCCCGCAAGACACTTGTCACCCTGTTCGAAAGACTGCGGCCAACGCTCGGTGCCGAGATCGTCATCACGTATTCTGGTACCGCTACCTCCAAGACCACAGGGCGCAGCTATCACACGTACCTGATGGACGTATCCGAATCGATGGAAGCGACCGGCCGAGACTGGATCGAGGACTTCAAGGACGAGCTCGACAAAGCGGAACACACCCGACCGGAGATGGCCGGATGAAACCTGACCCGTTTCATCACATCCTTGAGTGTCAACACTGCGGGCGTGAGTTCAAGTCGAAACGGTCCGACGCCAAATACTGCCCCAACGCCCCAGGCCGGCATTGTCGTGTGGACGCTCATCGCCAAGCCTCAGGAGTTCGCAGCAAGAAGGTGCGGATGAGATGTGAGCTGTGCGGCAAGTCGTACTGGTCAAGCGCTCCGGACCTCTCCAAATATTGCACAGGCAAGTGCCGCCAGCGAGCCTCGTATCTACGACGACAGGAGAACCCATGAACCACGACGTTGAACTCGAGTACGACCATCCGTGTGACGACGACCTCGACCATGTTGCTGCACTCCACGGACTCGACCAGGCCATCACCCGATGCTTGCAGATCTCTCTCGGTGCAACCCGTGACTACGTACCCGAAGTGCGTCACTTCATCGACTACCTCAAGCGGCAGGAGGAGCAGTGGAAGGAGAGCCGGAACCTGACGTTCACGGCATACCGAATACAGCAAACCAGGCTTGCGAGAGAGGCTCGCCGTCCGTGAGGTGGTACGTCGGTGCCGTCGGTGCATGGCTCATCCCTGGGGCAATCCTCGTCGCTGTCACCGGCATGTGGTGGGTGTTCCCTATTGGGTTGATCGTGACCGCCATCGTGTTGCGAGGTGCTAACGACAAGCCGGAGTCGGTGCCGATGGAACGGACACTTGACGGTGTGATGCATCCAACGCCGCAGTGGAAGATCGAACGAGCGATGACCCGTCAGTATCCACCCGTCACTGTTGAACCGGAACCCGTCGGACCTCCCGTCCCGCAACCGCTACTAGGCCGATGCGGGACGAGGATGCTCCCCGACCCTGCCTCCGTCAACGTGAAAGGGAGCGTCGACCCGTAACCGACACTCCCGATCTCGGTGTCGTCAAACGCCTCGATCTAGTTCTCGGCCATGAACCGTCCGGCGGAATCGATCATCGAGCTCCGTGCATAGTTCACGGTCTCCTGTGCCCGGTTAAGTTTGTCGATATCTGAGGTGTCGATTGCCTCAACAGGCAACCGGAATCCTTCAGCCGTCATGTATACACCTGTCACATATTGTCCCTCTACTTCGCTGTACGCAGACGGCCACCGAAGGGAGTCGGCTCCCGCTGCGATCGAATCAAGTGACGCTGCGGCGGCAACCAACCGTCTCTCGGATAGAGGCCATCCACATCATCGACCTTCGTCGAACTCCTCGGGTTCTCTCGGGGTGCGAGCTGTCTAAGCAGCGAGCCTCTCGAGTTGGAATAGTTTGAGTCTCCTATTAGACTTCACTACCCGGTGCACGCCGGAACGCTTCTGCACCAGTACACGCTGCCTCGATTCCTCCTGTTTCGACATCTTCTTGATTCATCTATCTCGTCCTTTCCGAAGAGGTGCGACCCCTCACTTGTTGAGGGGGTCGCACCGATGAGAAAGGACGTATCGAAAGCGATACAACGATCCTTCGAGAATCTGAATCGAGGGACAAGGACCAAGGACGTATCGTCGTATCAACGTGCCCTTTCGACCTTTTCGAAGGGAACGTCAGGAGCGGTTGCGGGAACCAGGAGTGGGCATCTGCCAACGGAAAAGCCAACGGACATCGGATGCAGAGTCTACGAGAGAGGACAAAAACGACAGAAACCCCTACTGCATAAGGGTTTCTGGAGAGCACCCCCGGCACGACTTGAACGTGCAACCTACGGATTAGAAGTCCGTTGCTCTATCCGATTGAGCTACGGGGGCTCATCCGG
>JAMBLJ010000085.1 GCA_023336815.1 Actinomycetes bacterium | reverse complement strand
GCGTGCTCCTGGCTGTGAACTGTGAACCGTTGTCTGTTGTCTGTTGTCTGTTGTCTGTTGTCTGTTGTCTGTTGTCTGATGTCTGATAGCTTCTCCCCCTATGAAATGGTTGTCCGACAGGATTGTCGCCGCGAGGGGATGGACGGTCGTAGGGGAGAAGCCGCCCTTTCCCAAGGCTGTCATCGTGGGAGCTCCGCACACATCGAACTGGGACTTCTTTCTGTTTCTTGCGGTCGTCCACCGGCTCGGTTTCGATGCGAGTTTTCTCATCAAGGACACCTTCATGGTTGGCCCCCTTGGGTGGTTGATGGGACGCTTGGGTGCTATTGCGGTTGATCGATCGTCCCATGGGGACCTGGTTCGTTCCGCTGTAGAAGCGTTCGAGACATCCGATCACATGTACCTCGTCATCGCTCCCGAGGGAACGAGGGGTGTTGCCGATGCCTGGAAATCAGGTTTCTGGCGGATCGCTGATGCCGCCGACATCCCTGTTGTGATGGGATTCATCGATGGTGTTACGAAGACAACCGGTCTTGGCCCTAGTGCCTTGATCGATGGTGACCCTTCGGCATGGATCGAGCAGGCGAGCGTCTTCTACGAGGACAAACGCGGAGTCGATCCGAAGAACCGTACCCCGGTGGTCCTGTAGGTCGCTCGGTTGCGAGAACCGCCACCTGGTACGGCGTCATCCTGTGTCTGTCATCTGCTGTTTGATCTCTGGCATCTGCTCTAGCCGACGTACGACTCATGACGCCAGCGAACTACCATTTAGCAAGAATTGCATTTCTTTCTTGGAGGCCACAGGTGGCAGATCTTGCTCCCAAGTATCCGGGTATCCGGATAACCACGAACGGGAACCAAATCGTCTCGTATCACACCGAGGCTCGGATCACGCAGGGTGGAGTGTTCTACCCCATCACCCCGTCGACCGAGATGGGTGAGAACTACCAGCTGGCATACGCCGAGGGTGTGCTCGATGTCTTCGGCAACCCGAAGATCGCGATCGAAACGGAAGGTGAGCACGCAGCCCAGGGTGGTGCGATAGCGTATTCGATGACGGGTCATCGTGTCGTGAACTTCACCTCGGGACAGGGCATCGTCTACGGCCTCGAGCAGTATTACCACGCCCCGGGAAAACTTTCGACCATGGTTCTCGAGGTGGCGGCCAGGGCGCTCACCAAACACGCCCTCAACGTGCATTGTGGACATGACGACGTGTACTCGGCCCTCGATACAGGCTGGATCATGCTCTTTGCTAAGGATTCCCAACAGGCGGCTGATCAGGCACTCATAGCCCGCAAGGTCGCCGAACTGTCCTTGAACCCCGCAATGAACATCCAGGACGGCTTCCTCACATCGCATCTGGAACGCACGTTCTACAAACACGAGGCAGAACTTCTCCGAGAGTTCCTCGGATCGCACGATGACATCATCGACTCACCGACGGAGGCGCAGCGACTGCTGTTCGGCCCAACTCGTCGCCGTGTTCCCGTGATGATGGATCTCAAGAACCCCATGTTGCTCGGTCCTGTTGAGAATCAGGAGCACTACATGAACGGCGTGATCGCACGTCGCAACAACTTCTCGGAAGACATCCTCCCGTTCATCGAGGCTGCCTATGAAGAGTTCGAGGAACTTACCGGCCGTCACTACGGCCTGGTGAGCGAGTACCGCACCGATGATGCAGATGTCGTGTTCCTCTCCCTCGGTTCCGCAGCTGAAAACATCGAGGCAGGGGTCGATTTCCTGCGCGAACACGACGATGCGAAAGTCGGCTCGGTGCATCTCAACGTTCTCAGACCCTTACCCGAGGCAGCCATCATCAATGCCCTTGCAGGTAAGAAGACCGTGATCATTCTCGAACGGGCAGATGACGGTCTGTCGGGGGACAACCAGCTAACACGCGAGATTCGCGCGGTCCTTTCCAAGGCATACGAGGTCCACAGCGTCGGTTACGACTCTCCGGTACCGGGTCTGTCCTACGAGGAGATGCCTGTCGTCCTGTCAGCGACCTACGGACTCGGTTCGCGAGATTTCCGTCCCGAGGCGATCATCGGTGCGTACGAGTACGCGATCGGCAAGCAGGTTCGCCAGGATGGCAAAGCGCTCGTTGACGGCGCAACCTACTTCACGCTTGGCATCGACCATCCCTACGCGGTGATTTCTGATCGCACACCTTCCCTGCTGCCGGAGGGATCCGTTGCGGTCCGCTTCCACTCCATTGGTGGGTGGGGCATGATCACCACGGGCAAGAACTTGTCGGAGGTCATCGGTGCGATCGGCGAAGATCTGATCGAGGAGCAGCACCTCAAAGATGAATACGGAAGACCGAAAGAGATCATTCACGTCTCCGCCAACCCGAAGTATGGCTCGGAAAAGAAGGGTGCACCTACCTCGTACTTCCTTGTTGCTGCACCCGAGCGTGTGCGGGTCAACTGCGATCTGCATCACGTCGATGTCGTTCTGTGCCCCGACCCGAAGATCTTTACTCACACCAACCCGCTTGAGGGTCTCAACCGTGGAGGAACGTTCGTCTGGGAGTCAGAGGAAGACCCTGAGATGGTCTGGGAGCGTATCCCACGCCAGTACCGCCAGGAGATCATCGACAAGCAGGTGCGCATCGTGACGCTTGGCGGCTTCAAGATCGCCAGAGAAGCAACGGATCGGCCCGATCTCCAGCTACGTATGCAGGGCAACGCCTTCCTCGGAGCGTTCTTTGCCGTATCCGGCATGCTCGAAGAGTACGACGTCTCGTCTGAGCGGTATCGCGAGATCGTGCGTGCCCAGTACGTCAAGAAGTTCGGACGATTCGGTGAAGCTGTTGTCGAATCGAACATGGAAGTGATGACGAAGGGTGGCGAACTCATCGTCGAGATCCCCTACGGTGCTGTGGATGCACCGGACCGATCGAGCATGCGATTGCCCGCTCTTGAGGCCTGCGGCACGTGCACTGTCGATATCCCCCTCGCGGAACCAGCGAAGGCGCAGGAGGTTCGCATTCCTCTCACGATGGTCTCGACGTTCAACAAGGAGTTCAAGGCCGGACTTGGCTACAACCAGCCCGCAACACCCCTTTCCTCGGTATCGATGATGGCTGCTGGTTCGGGACGTGGCTCTTCCAAGTACGTTGCGCGCAGGGAAACCCCCGTGTGGATCGCGGAGAACTGCACGGCATGTATGGACTGCATCGTTTCGTGCCCCGATACGGCGCTCCCCAACGTGGCTCAAGACTTCGATGTCGTGTTCGGTACGGCCGCCCGCGGCTACATCATCGATCCTGTCGAACGCGAGAAGATGGTCGAGGCCCTTCCCGACCTCGAGGAACGTGTGCGTTCGATCATGAAAGGTGTCGTCCAGGAGAAAGAGGTTCTTCCGTTCGTCGACATCCTGCGCGAGGAGGTGGCGAAGGTCGAAGGTGTGTCATCCACCGCTCGCGACGAGTTCATGGAGCTCTTCGACCGTGTGCCCTTCGCCTACACCAAAACCGCACACCTCTTCCGCTCGATAGAGCGAACAGACCCGGGCGGAGGTGGTCTGTTCTCGATCATGGTGTCGGATCTCTGCAAGGGTTGCGGCGAATGTGTGCTCGAGTGCCCGTGGGAGGCCCTCGAGATGGCTCCGGAAACACCGACGCTCAATGCCGACCATGTTTCGGGCACGAACTTCCTCGATCTCTTGCCCGACACTCCTGACAAGTACCTCGGCCGATTCGATTCCGAGGATCCGATCGCTTCAACGGCTGCGCATCTCAAGAACCATCTCATGGTTCGCACCAACTACGAGGCTCTCGTGTCTGGAGATGGTGCGTGCGCAGGCTGTGGAGAAAAGAGCATTCTGCGGACCGTGGCATCCCTCACGGAGGCGTACATGCGCCCGCTGTATCACGCAAAGGCCGACAGGCTGGATGCAAAGGCGGGCGAGCTTGTCGAGAGCGGTGCGGACAAGCTCACGCAGATGAAGAGTCTCGACGAAGCATCGTACGAGCGTCTGAAACAGCTCGTTGCCCACACCTTGATGGGTCTTGGCGGTGAGACGATCGAGGACACGCTCGGCCGCATCGCACAGCGGGACCCGCTGACCGATGACGAGATCATCGATGCTCTTGTCGTGACGATGCGACAGGACGCATTCAACCACCGCGACCTCCAGGCGCTCGACGGTACGGTCCCGAACGGTATGTCGGTCATGGCTATGGGTGCCCATACGGGTTGCAACACGGTCTATGGATCAACACCCCCGAACAACCCGCATCCCTATCCATGGATGAATTCACTGTTCCAGGACGGCGCAACCGTCACGTGGCTTCTTGGTGAGAGCTTCATCGCCGACCATTCGAGGCGATCGGTCGTACCGGAAAGACTCGCAGACCGGATCGAACTCGGTGTCGGAATTTCGGATGACGACTACTTTGAGATGACCCACATGACCGATACGATCATGACACCGCAGGAGGTTCGCGAACTCCCCAAGGCATGGGCGATCGGTGGTGATGGTGGCATGGGCGACATTGGCTATCAGAACGTCTCGAAGGTGATTCTCCAGAACCGTCCCAACGTCAAACTGTTGCTGCTCGACACGCAGGTGTACTCCAATACCGGCGGACAGAACAGCGATTCGTCTCCGATGCTTGGCGGCGGTGACATGAACTCGTTCGGTGCAGCGTCCGAGGGCAAGCTCACCGAGAAGAAGGGTGTCGCTGAGACCTTCATCTCCGGCCACGGATCTGCGTATGTCGCACAGGTGTCGATGGCCAACGCCGCACAGTTTTACAAGGCGATGATCGAAGCTCTTGACTATCGTGGCACGGCGTTCATCCAGTCATATACCTCGTGTCAGCCCGAACACGGGATCGCCGACGATGTATCGACGCTGCAGGCTGGTCTCGTGCGTGACGGACGATCGATGCCCCAGTTCGTATTGAACCCACAGAAAGGCGAGACCTATCAGGAGGCTCTCGATATCTCGGGTAACCCGAACAGGGACAGAGATTGGGCAGAGATCACATCGAAGATCACTGATCGCACATTCAACTACACGGTTGCACATTTCGCTGCGACGGAAGCGAGGTTCCGCCGCCACCTGAGACCGACCAAGGACGTCGAAGGGCTTGTCCACCTCGACGACATGATCCTGCTCATCCGCCAGAACGACGTAGTGCAGAGATTCGTTCTCGACCCAACACATCGCTCGTACGTCCCCGACTTCGGTGTGTATATCGAAACCGAGGATGCCGATGGGAAGGTCAAGGCGATGGTGCTGTCCCGTCAGCTCGTACTGTTCTGTGTCGAACGACGCAAGTCGTGGAGGATGCTCCAGTCGAAGGCCGGTGTCACCAATATCGACTATCTGGCACAAAAGCAGGCCCTTGAAGCCTTCGACGAGGACGGCGTGACTATGGCCGACCGCTTCGGTGCGATCAGAGAACGATTCGACAAAGCATTGATCGACCTGAGTTAGTCAGACAGCAGAACAGTCAGACAGCAGAGCACAGACAGCAGAATACAGACAGGACCCCTGAGCACTGGCTACCGGTTGGCCCCGTCTGACGTCTGTTGTCTGTTGTCTGTTGTCTGTTCTCTGTTAGTCTCGAACACATGTTCGATACAGACATGGAGACACCCTCCTACCTCGAGGGGCTGAACGAGCGTCAGCGTGCTGCTGTTCTTCACGGTGACGGTCCGTTGCTCGTGATCGCTGGAGCAGGCTCGGGGAAGACGAAGACTCTTGCCGCACGGGTTGCACACCTGATCGAAACAGGAACCGAACCCGATCGCATCCTCCTGCTCACGTTCTCCCGCAGGGCATCCGCCGAGATGATCAAACGGGCGGGGAGCGTGTGCGATGGTGCAAAGGTGTCAGCTGTTTGGGGTGGGACGTTTCACAGCATTGCGAATCGGTTGCTTCGTCGATTCGGCGAGGCGGTCGGGTTGGGGGAAGGATTCACGGTGCTCGATCGTGCCGATACGGAATCCATGTTCGGCATGCTCCGGACGAGCCACGGTCTCGGCACACAGAAGCGTCGTTTCCCTCGCAAGGAAACTATCGCTTCCATCTACTCGCGAACGGTCAACGCTCGTACGCCGCTTGCAAAGACACTCGAGGAGCGGTTCCCCTACTGCCTTGAACACGTCGATGACATCGGAACACTCTTCACTGGCTACACAGAACGCAAACGAGAGACGAACGTCATCGACTACGACGATCTGTTGCTGTACTGGCAAGCGCTGATGGGGTCAGGTGCTCGCGATGTCGTCCGCGGGCTGTTCGATCATGTGCTCGTCGATGAATACCAGGACACCAACCACGTACAGGCAGCCATCCTCGATGCCATGTGTGGTCAGGATGGGAACCTCACGGTGGTCGGAGACGATGCACAATCGATCTACTCGTTTCGTGCCGCGACCGTCGAGAACATACTGACGTTCCCCGAAAGCCACCCGATAGCGCAGGTTGTCATGCTTGATAGGAACTACCGTTCTACTCCGGAGATCCTCAACGTCGCGAACGCGGTGATATCCGCCTCCGAAACCGCCTTCGATAAACAACTGTGGACGCAGCGCCCGAACGGCTCCTACCCCGAGCTCGTGACGTGCTACGACGAAGCTGCCCAGGCTGATTGGGTCTGTGACCGCGTTCTCGAGTTGCGCGAACGCGGTATCGATCTTCGCGATCAAGCCGTACTTTTTCGAACGGGGCACCATGCTGGCGGACTCGAAATCGAGCTCACGAGACGGTCCATCCCGTTCGTGAAGTTCGGTGGTCTCAAATTTCTTGAAGCAGCACACGTCAAGGACCTCATGTCGATGCTTCGCATTCTTGACAATCCAAAAGACGAACTCGCATGGCACAGGGTTCTCTTGATGCTCCCTGGGATCGGTCCTGCGACCGCACACAAGGTGATGGCACATCTTGAGGAGGTGAGTGTCTCTGCCGGAACTGATGTTCTTGAGTCGTTTCTCACCTACGACATTCCTGTCGGCCGCGAACCGAGAGAGGTGCTCGGGCTGCTGCGCGACGTGCTGGCAGATTGCCGTGGGAACGGCGGCGATGAGCCGACGCCCTCCGTGCAGATCGATCGTCTCTCAGATCTGTGTGCAGCTGTATTTCCGATCGTTTACGACGATGCAGATGCTCGTCTGGGAGATGTCCATCATCTCTCGGGACTCGCCGCTGAGTATCCGTCACGTTCGAGGTTCCTCACGGAGATCACACTCGATCCTCCGGCAAGCACCAGCGACTTCGCCGATGCTCCGTATATCGACGATGACTATCTCATCCTGTCGACGATCCATTCGGCCAAGGGCGGAGAATGGAGGGCTGTCACGGTGATTCATGCGGCGGATGGAAACATCCCATCCGATATGGCCTTGTCGGAACCGGGCGGTCTCGAAGAGGAACGTCGGCTGCTCTATGTGGCATTGACCAGGGCGAAGGATCATCTTGCGGTCACGGTGCCCCAACGCTTCTATCACCATCGTTTCTCGACCAACGGCGCACATTCCTACGCTCTGCCGAGCCGTTTCCTCGATCCCACGACAGGTCTCTTCGAGTCCATTGCAACGGGCGTCCCTGCGGTATCAGAGGAGGTCGTCGCTGCCGCGGCCAACGGCGACCCCGTCGGCGATGTGCTCAAGGAGCTGTGGTAGCTGTCAGCCAAGAATCGCACGGGTGTTTCCGGTAGACGGAGGACAGACAACGGTGCACGACGTGGAGAGCCGACAGCTCTAGCCCTCGATCGTCAGGGTGAATAGGCCTGGTTCGTTTTCGTTGCTGTTCGCGCGGTAGAACATGGCGAGATCCTGGGCCCCGTCGTTGTCTGCGACACCCGTGAAACGCAACCTGATCTGCACTTTCGATCGGCCCTCTGACATCGCGGTCGTGACTGCAGCTGTGACGTCACACACAACGGCGGTCCCACCGTTGACCTGGCAGGGAGCAGGTGGTCCCGAAGCTCGAAGATCGAAGAGGTCCGGGCCGAAGGTCTCGTACGTGACCGCCTCCGCAACGAGGTCGCCAAGGTCGGCAAAGGGTGTTCCTGATGTGATGAGGACGTCCGAGCGAAGCGTTGCGGCTGTAGCGATCGTCCCTGTGGCAAGAGCGAACTCGAGATAGGTCTGAACGCCAACGCCATCGGGAAAGGAAGCGTTGAGATTGTCTCCGACGAAGAGACCTGTACCTGTCCCGGCGAAGGCCGTTGGCGTGTGCCCCTCAGCCGCTCCGCCCTCGTTGGTGACGGTCACGATCGTGCCCGGTTCGGTCGGGGGAACCACCGTTGTTGGTGGGGAGGTGCTCGAACATGCAGCTGCCACGAGGGCAAGCGTCACAGGGATGGCCCACAGGGATCTACCGCGAACCATCGAGGATCCTCGTTGCGCCAAAGCGAGCCACATCGATCTCTCGATCGCTCAGCTCCATGCCGTTCGTACCTGAGAACATGAGTCGTTCCTGGTCGAGGAGTGTGTGGGGTAGGCCCAGGATGTGCCCGATCTCATGGCTACTGACACGTTCGTCATGAACACTTGGGTCGTCAGCGACGAAGAAGATGCGGGCGCCGAGGTGTGCGAGTCCGTTCGCTGACCCGATCCGGCGGACGTAGAAGCCGTTGATCGAGGATGGTCCAGGTATGGGGATATCGCCAGCGACCGCAGCATCGAGGAAGCTTGAGGTGTCGCCTGTAGCGAGGTCTGCGATGATGCCGGGCGCGACCTTGATACGGGTGATGGTCCCGATCGACAGGTCGATCGCAGCAGCCGACCAGATACGCTGCATCCGTTCTGCGACTGCTTCGAGGTCGGCCACGTTCCGGGCCGATGACAGTTGTGCGTTCGGAGTCCCGGCTGCCTCATCCACAATGTACAGCGACACTGACAATGAGATCGAATCATCCTCGTCAGCTGGCCCGATGGCAGGTTCGCTGACCGTGGAGATGCTGCAGGCCGAAGCGAATAGACCAAGACTGAGAAGAAGGTACCGCACGCTCATCCAACACATTGACCTACCGACTGATTCCAGATGCTTCGGCGGGGGAGTTCACAAGGGAGTTCACAGTGGAGAGAGTTCACAGTTCACAGTTCACGGTGAAGAGAAGACCTCGATGTTCGGATCCCGCTCGCGTCGGTCGCTGAAAACTGTGAACTGAAGAACTGAAGAACTGAAAATTTCTCAGCTTCTTCCCGCCCTGTAGCGTTTCCCGAACTCCACGATCGTTCCAGCTGTGGTCGCTGTTTCGAGCAGGTCGAAGGACGCATCGAGGATCTCGTGGTGGCGTTCGATGTCGAACGGAGCACCAAGACAGTGACCCATCGGGTGTTGTACGACGAGTGAGCGCGGGATCATCATCTCCGTCGAGCGATGTGCAAAGGCCCGTGTCATGATCGTGACCGTAGGTACACCTGCTTCTTCTAGTGCCCGTGCAACGTGTCCGACCGACACGTGGCACACAGGTCACACGGGAACAAGCAGCATGTAGTCGACCCGCTCGCTCTTGATCCGGTCGATCCAGCCAGGTAGCTCACGGCGGAGACGCCCCTGCGCCGTTGCGCCTGGGAACGAGTAGAAGGTCGGCGCAAGTTCCTGGATGCGACCCTGCGTCGCTGCCTCGTTGAGACGGTCGATGGGAAAAGTGACGTTCGGATCTTTCAGTGCAGCTCGGATATCGTATCCGCCGTGGCGAACACGCAGGTCGTCACCTGGCGTCTTGGAAGGGATCTCTGAGAGTGTTGGGTGATCCGTGAGAAAGTCGCCGATTCTGGCCACAGCATCGTTCTGCGTGAGTGCAGGCTCGCCAAACGGCTCGGGATCGTCCCCTTTGAGAAAGTGACCTGACGTCGTGAGGAGTCCAAGGCGCGCATTCGCAACGGCGGTCTCGGCAGCGGAGAAGGGCCCGTCTTGGTAGAGGTACTTGGGGGGAGGGCCCGATGGCGACGGGTTATACCCTGCAACCTGTGCCTCGTACGCACGCTCGATCAGCGGGGCGACGTCACCTGAGTCGTACGCGTCGCCGAGCAGATGGAGTAAGTCCTGGAAGAATTGGCCGGCCTCCTCGTCCGTTAGGGACTTCAGGAACTTGAAATTGAGATCGTTTCGTGCCCCGTAGGAGAACGATCGGCGGAATGATTCGAACGACTCCTGCGTCTCAGTGGTATCCATGCGAGCACCCTAGCCGAGCCACAATCGGCCGGGCTCGACCACTATGGAGATGTCGTTCATACCCTTGCGACTCGTCCCGTTGTAGCCACCCGCCAGGTACTACACAGACATCCAAGGAGTCCATCTCATGCTGCTGCGTATCGTCCTAGCCCTCGGAGGCTTGACGCTACTGGGGACCGGCATCGGTATCCTCTTCAGCGATACCTGCGAAGCGGTGCTGTGGGGTTCGCGCGGTCGCACAGGCGTAGGGAACTTCACCGCCACATGTCAGGATGTTGTATCGAGTGGCACGATGAGCAGTGGCGTTGCCGCCTTCATCGCCATCGCTGCTGGAATCGCAGTGCTCGTCCTTGTTGCCATCGGTCCGATTCTCGCGAACGCCAGGGACCGATCCACAGTCTGACGCTCAGCTTCGAGTCTTGCCAAGCAAACGGAGCATCTCAATGTAGAGCCAGATGATGGTGACCATCAAGCCGAATGCCGAATACCACTCGAGGTACTTTGGAGCACCAGCGTTGACACCACGAACCACCATGTCAAAGTCGAGCATGAGGTTGAGGGCAGCGATACCAACGATCAACACGCTGAATCCGATGCCGATGGCGCCAGTGTCGTAGACGGGTGAGGACCAGCCGAACAGCGACATGATGAAGGAGCCGATGTAGAGGAGGAAGATACCGAGTGTTGCACCCACCACGACACCGCGGAACTTAGCGGTGACCTTGATGGCGCCCGTCACGAACAGGACGAGCATCGCGATGAACACGGCGGCCGTTGCGAGGATCGCCTGGAGAACGATGCCTTCGAACTGGATCTCGTAGAAGTGGCTCAGCGACCCAATCGCTACCCCCTGGACCAGCGCCTACAGCGGCCCGGTGAAGATGGCGAGTCTTGGCTTGAAGGCGGTCACGATCGCAAGTACGAGCACCCCCATGGCAAGGAAGAACCACCACACCGGCAACGATGATGCCCCCGTCTCAGGGTCCACAAGACCCCACCCCCAGGTGCCTGCTGCTAGAACCAGAATCAGCAAGAACGACGTCTTCGCCGCAACGCCACCGATGGTCATCGGGTCATCGGTCCTGATGTCGTACGGCAGGTTCGCTGATGAGAGCGCTGCGTCGGTAGCTGCATCCGTCGGTGGCAGCTTTCCAAATTCCCTTTCGAGGGTCGGGTTAGCCATCGTAAATCCTCCTTGGTTGAGCGATGGTAGACACTGTGGAGGTATTGCTGCTGTCGGCCTGACGTGGTGTGTCCTGCTGATAGAGAGCTGCCCGAACGGTGCCAATGCGACAACAGAACGCTAGCCTCGCATCCATGCCCGGAACAGAGGGTGGAATCCCACCTGCCTCATCCGTTGTGGATCGGCTTGTCGCCGCTATTTCTGCTCATATATCCCAGGACCGTCGAGCCATGCTCGAACCGTTCGCCCGGATGTATCTCAAACGTCTCCCTGACTCGGAGGTTCCTGACCTACCGATAGAGGAACTGCTGGCCGAGATCTCAGATCTCCTCGACTTCCTTGCTGCTCGACCGATCGGTGAACCAGCGATTCGCGTCTTCAACCCGAACGCCGAGTGCTGCGGCTACTCGACACCTGGGTCGGTCGTTCAGGTTGTCTCTGACGACGGGCCGTTCCTGGTCGATTCGGTTTCAGCAGTTGTCCTGCGCTCAGGCGCTGGCATAGTGCGTCACCTCCATCCCGTGATCGGCACCGTGCGTGATGCTGCCGGTACGTTGACAGCAGTCACGGCGGCTCGGGGGGCTTCCCGGCGTGAATCTGTTCAACATTTCGAGTTGGACAGGGTCCTGTCTGCTAACGAAGCGAAGACGGCAGAGACCCGGATCGCTGATGCCCTTGGGGATGTGGCAGTTGCGGTGCGCGACTTCGACTCCATGCGCAGTGCGGTTGGTTCGATGATCGATATCGCCAAGGCGAGTGTCCACAACTACTCGTACGAGGAGATCACCGACACGGTTGACTTTCTCGAGTGGCTCCTCGATGACAACTACGTCCTCCTCGGCTACCGCGAGTACGAGGTGGCTGGCGAAGAGGGTGACCGATCGGTCCGTGCATTCCCCGAATCCGGTTTGGGTATCCTCTCCAGGAACGGTTCTGAGGCATCGTCCGTGCCCCTCTCGGAACTCCCGCCTCATCTGCGAGAGCGGTATCAGGGAGGCGATCTTCTCGTCATCTCCAAGACGAACCGACACTCGACAGTCCATCGTGATGCCAGGATGGATTACGTAGGAATGCGGAAGCTAGATGACAACGGTGTCATGGTGTGCGAGCTGCGCCTCATCGGTCTGTTCACCTCCAAGGCCTACATGGCGCCAGCCGCCGAGATTCCTGTACTGCGGAGGAAACTTCATCAGGTGCTCGAGATCCAGGATGTCATCGAAGGGTCCCACGACTACAAATCGATCATCCAGCTCTTCGAAACGTTCCCGAAGGACGACCTTTTTGTCGTGCCTGCGGCGACGTTGAGTGAGACCCTCGGTGAACTGGTGGAGACCGAGGACACGCATAGTGTGCGCTTGTTCGTTCGCCGCGATGTCCTGGATCGTTCCGTAGGCGTGCTTGTGACGGTCCCGCGCGACCGATTCAACGCCAATCTTCGCATGCAACTGCAAGATCTCCTGCAACAGCGCTACGGCGGTGAGGCTGTCGACTATCGCCTGGCTCTCGGAGAGTCTGGTGACGCACGGCTGCACTTCACCGTGTGGACGGACGAAGCAGCGCCTGCTCTCGTCGATGTTCAGGAGCTTGAACAAGAGGTCATAGCACTCTCGCGGAACTGGGACGATCGGATATTCGACGAACTCCTCACGAGGGTCGATGAGATGGAGGCGCGACGGTTATGCGACACCTGGTCTGCCTTGTTCCCTGAGTACTACAAGGCATCCACTGCGTTGAATCTCGCTGCGGGTGATGTTCTCAGCCTTGATCGCCTCGCCGCATCCGATAGTGATCTGCACGTTGGCCTCCAAAACGAACTCACCAATGGGATCTCCTCTTCTTCGCACGACCGGCTCACCCGTATCACGGTGTACCGAAAATCAGGGAAACTCAACCTCTCCGTCGTGATGCCGCTTATGGAGCACCTCGGACTCACCGTGGTCGAAGAAGTTCCCACACGTCTCAAGAACCGGGAGGGAACGTTCATCCACGACTTCGGAGTACTCACGGCGAAAGGCAAGCAGCTGGACATAGCCGTTGTCGGTGACCGGATCTCCCGTGCGATGGAGGCGGTCTACGCGGGTGATGCGGAGTCGGACTCTCTCCAACGCCTGCTTGTCACGACCGAGTTGACGTATAACGAGCTCACGATCATCCGGGCCTATCGCAGCTTCTGGAGGTTGGTGACGCCAGCCTTCTCGATCAGGTACGTTGATGACGCGTTCGCTACGCACCCGGAGATCGCGGAGGCCATCGTTCGCTTGTTTCAGGCACGGTTCGGGCTCGGCCAGGATGCAGCATCCGCAGATGAACTCTCGGCACAGATCGCAGCTTCACTCGACGATGTGTCCTCGCTCGACGAGGATCGGATCCTGCGCGGATTCCTTGCACTCGTCCTTGCAACGAAGCGCACGAATTTCCTGATCGAGGGAAGGTCGTCCTTGTCGCTCAAGTTCGCTTCCGCTCTCGTGCCAGACATGCCCGAGCCACGTCCTCTCTATGAGATCTATGTGTACGCGAGGGATGTCGAGGGCGTCCATCTCAGGGGCGGGATGGTCGCTCGCGGTGGGATTCGTTGGTCGGATCGCCGTGAGGACTATCGCACAGAGGTGCTCGGACTCATGAAGGCCCAGATGACCAAGAATGCCGTGATCGTTCCGACGGGAGCCAAGGGTGGCTTCGTGATCAAACGTTCCGAAGATCCCGCCCGACCAACGTATGAAGAGGTGCGTGAGGGATACAAGGTGTTCATTCGGGGTTTGCTCGACATCACCGACAACCGCATCGACGGTGTCGTGTTCCCACCGAATTCGGTGATACGACACGATGGCGACGATCCGTATCTCGTGGTCGCCGCGGATAAGGGCACCGCATCGTTCTCGGACACGGCGAACGAGCTTGCTGCGGAGTACGGGTTCTGGCTCGACGATGCCTTCGCATCGGGTGGGTCCGCCGGGTATGACCACAAAGCGATCGGGATCACGGCCAGGGGAGCGTGGGAGAGCGTGACGAGGCACTTCCTCGACCTCGACCTCGACATCAGCAAGCAGGAGATCACGGCGGTTGGCATCGGTGACATGTCCGGAGATGTGTTCGGAAACGGGATGTTGCTCTCGAAACGCCTCAAACTCGTTGCCGCGTTCGATCACAGAGATATCTTCATCGATCCCGACCCCGATGCTTCGACATCGTGGTCCGAACGGAACCGACTATTCGGTCTTGCGCGGTCATCGTGGGCTGACTACGACCCCAGCTTGATCTCAGACGGTGGCGGTGTCTTCTCTCGCTCGGCGAAGCTCGTGAAGCTCACACCCGAGATCCGAGAGGTTCTCGACTGTAACGACAGCGAGCTGACACCAAGTGATCTGATCCGTCGCATCCTCAAAGCCCCGGTCGATCTCTTGTGGAACGGTGGTATCGGGACCTACGTGAAGGCTAAGCGTGAGTCGAGTGAGGTAGTCCAGGATCGTTCGAACGATCCTGTCCGTGTGAACGGACGTGAACTCCGATGCAAGGTCGTCGGTGAGGGTGGAAACCTCGGCCTGACACAGCTCGGTAGGATCGAGTTCGAACGTTTCGGTGGAAGGGTGTTCGCTGATTTCATAGACAACTCCGGCGGTGTGAATGCATCCGACAGGGAGGTCAACCTCAAGATCTTGCTCCGAATAGCCGAATCTGGCGGGAAGATCGATCGGGCGGAACGAGACACGATCATCGAGTCAGTCTCGGACGATGTTGTCTCCTTCATCTTGTATGACAACTTCCTCCAGGCACAGATCATCTCGCAACGATGGGCGACATCCGCACGGTTCATCGAGGCGTACGCGGACCTCATGGACCGCTTGGAACGCGAGGGCATCCTCAATCGTGAGATCGAGTTCTTACCGTCCGTCGAGGAGATGGCGCAGCGTGCTCGCGAGGGTGCCGGCATGGCTCGCCCCGAGATCGCCGTGCTGCTCGCGTATGCCAAGGAGAGTCTCACCGAGCACCTTTTGCAGTCCTCCTTGCTTGACGATCCGCACTTCGAATCCGATCTTCTCGGGTACTTCCCGCCAGCCGTTGTGGAGCGTTTCTCCGACGAGATCAGGGATCACCCGTTGCGGCGTGAACTGATTTCGACCGTCGTCGCCAACCAGGTGCTCAATTCGCAGGGGTCGACGTTTTACTCCCGTTTGCGAACGCTCACGGGAGCGTCTGCAGCTTCGATCGTACGTGCATACCGAATCGCACGGGCTGTCACCTGTGCATCGGATCGCTGGGCTGACGTCGAAGCATTGTCCGGTCTTGTGGATCCAGATACCCAGCGCATGATGCTTAAGGACATCGACGGGCTCGTGACCCTCGTCACACGCTGGTATCTGAGACGTCCATCGGAGCACTCGATCGACGAAGAGATCGATCTCGCCAGCGCCGACTTCGCCACGCTCGCTGAAGGTATGCCACATATGCCTTCAGCAACCTGGCGCGGTCCGTACGAGGATGTTGCTGATGCTCTCATCGCCAAGGGTGTCCCCGAAGAACTCGCGGTCCGCCATGCCTACCAGCGAGCACTGCGGAGGGGCCCCGACATCGTCGATCTGGCGCACCAGTTCGGCAAGGACGTCGTCGACGTAGCAGCGCTCTACACACGATCGAGCGATGCGTTCCGGATCGGATGGCTCGAGCGACAGATTCGTCTTCTGCCCGGAACTACAACCTTTGACCGTCTTGCCGTTGAATCCCTCCGCGACGACCTGCAGGCACTCCGGCGCGAGTTCGTCGGGAATGTCCTCACCGATGCTGACGGTTCGCTCGATACGTTCCTTGGACAGAACGAACGGATCAAGCCACGTCTCGACCGGTGGTACCGGTGGCTCTCGCGAGATGGCATCCTCGACGTATCAGCCGGTCTGATCGCCGTGCGCCGACTTCGTCAACTCCTGATAGGGGACTGACCCCACCGGATCGTTCCCGATATGCGACTCGCTCGTCCGGATTTCCCGCTATCTCACTCTAAACAAACGTTCGTTTGTTATAGTGACGCCGTCACCCAAGGAGTTGGAATGGACCCGGACGCTGAAGAGCAGATGTTCGCTGCGGTGATCGCAGCTGATGAAAAGATCGAACCCCGTGATTGGATGCCCGACGGATACCGTTCATCGTTGATCCGACAGATGGCCCAACACGCACACTCCGAGGTCATCGGTATGCAGCCCGAAGCGAACTGGATCTTGCGTGCGCCGACGTTGTTGCGCAAGGCCATCCTGATCGCAAAGGTCCAGGACGAGGCTGGCCACGGTCTGTATCTCTACTCCGCCGCGGAAACTCTCGGTGTCTCGCGCGATGAACTCCAGAGACTTCTGCACAGTGGCAGACAGAAGTACTCGTCGATCTTCAACTATCCGACGCTGAGTTGGGCCGATATGGGAACTATCGGATGGCTTGTCGATGGTGCTGCGATTGTGAACCAGATCGTGCTCCAGCGAACGTCCTACGGCCCCTACAGCAGGGCGATGGTCAAGATTTGCAAGGAGGAGAGTTTCCACGCACGTCAGGGCTACAGCATCATGATGACCCTTGTCGATGGATCTGAGGAGCAGAAGGCAATGGCTCAGGACGCGATCGACAGGTGGTGGTGGCCGGCCCTGATGATGTTCGGTCCACATGATTCCGAGTCGTCTCACACGGAACAGTCGATGGCATGGAAGATCAAACGGATCACGAACGACGACTTGCGGCAGATGTTCATCGACCAGACGGTGCCTCAGGCGCACTATCTGGGTCTCACGATCCCCGATCCTGAACTGGCTTTCGATGAGGAGACAGGCCACTGGAACATCGGGGAGATCGACTGGGAAGAGTTCTGGGCAACGATCCAGGGTGACGGGCCCCTCAATCGTGAACGGATCGCCCACAAGACCAAAGCGTGGGATGACGGTCGATGGGTTCGTGAGGGAGCGTCTGGCTACGCGGCGAAGAACAGATCACTCGACAAGAGCGCCTGAGGAGGGCACATGAGTTACGAGGTACCAGTCGCCCCGGGCGAAGAACAACAGGACATCGAGTTCGGCTCAAGCAGCGACCACGGATTTCCGCTGTGGGAGGTATTCGTCAGGGCCAAGCGCGGACTGAACCACACGCATGTTGGCTCGCTCCATGCTCCGGACTCTGAAACTGCGATCCAGAACGCCAGAGACGGATACACACGCAGGGCCGAAGGTGTGAGCGTCTGGGTGGTTCCATCCACTGAGATCGTTGCATCCGATGACGTGACGATGTTCGAACCATTCGAGGACAAGCCATATCGGCATCCCACGTTCTATGAGATACCGGACGAGGTCGGTCAACTGTGAACACGATCACCACACAATCTCCTCTCGCGACGTACATCGTGCGGCATGCGGATGACAACGTCATCATCGGTCAACGACTTGCCGAGTACATCTCGCGGGCACCGGAACTCGAGGAGGATCTCGCTGTCGCGAACTTCGCCCTTGACCACATCGGAGTAGCGAACCATCTCTACACGTACGCCGCTTCGGTCGATGGTGGGCAATCGGACGCCGACGCCCTGGCCATGATGCGTTCGGAACGAGAGTTCACGAACCTGTTGCTGGTCGAGCAACCTCACAGCGACTTCGGCGAACTCATGGCGCGTCAGTTCCTCTTCGATGCGTATCAGGTGGGTCTCTGGGGTGCTCTCAGCGAGTCGTCCGACGAGACGATCTCCGGTATCTCCCAGCGTGCCGTGAAGGAGGCTGCGTACCACCTCCGCCACTCCTCCGGCTGGGTGATTCGGCTTGGTGACGGAACGCAAGAGAGCCACGATCGTATGCAATCGGGAATTGATCGCATGTGGCGCTACACCGAGGAACTCTTCTTCTCCGACGAACTGGATCAGGAAATGGCCCGTGCCGCAATAGGCGTGGACCCAGCAATCCTGCGCACCGACTGGGAAAGAGTCGTTGATGACGTCCTCGAAGAGGCAACGCTGACACGGCCATCCGATCCGTACCAGACGGGCGGCGGACGAAGCGGAGGTCACACCGAGCATCTGGGGAAACTGCTCGCCGAGATGCAGTGGATGCAGCGGTCGTACCCGGGTATGACATGGTAATCACCGAAAGCCGCGAGGAGGCGGCGATCAGGACCCTGCTCCAGGGAGTCGTCGACCCGGATATCCCGTTTCTGACGATCGAAGACATCGCGATCCTCCGGGGCATACATATCGAGGACTCGGGAGCCGTGACGATCACGATCACCCCGACCTATTCAGGATGTCCTGCGATGGATGTGATCACCGAGGACATCGGAACCGCACTCGCCGCTGCCGGGTACGTCGATGTATCCGTCGAGCTCGCGTACTCGCCAGCGTGGACGACCGAGTGGTTGACACCAGCGGCAAAGGCGAAACTCGCAGCGAACCGCATCGCTCCGCCTGGACCTGTCGGTGTTGTGGCAGAGATCCTCTGTCCATCGTGTGCGTCCGATGCTATCCGGACTGCCTCAGAGTTCGGATCGACCGCATGTAAGTCACTCATGGTCTGCACGACCTGTGGTGAACCGTTCGACTATCTCAAGGCGATCTGAAGTATGGCTGTTGATTTCTACCCGCTAACGGTTGCGTCCATTGAGCCCGTGACCGAATCTTCCGTTGCGGTAACTTTCGCGGTTCCTGATGAACTCAGTGCGACGTTCGCACGAGTGCCAGGGCAACATGTCACTCTCAAGACGTCGATCGGAACCGATGTTGTACGACGCTCGTACTCGATCTGCTCACCCTTGAGCTCGGGTGATCTCACTGTTGGTATCAAACATCTCGAGGGAGGCGTTTTCTCCTCGTTCGCGAATGATGGCCTATCCGTCGGCGACGTTGTCGAGGTGACCCCTCCTGCTGGCGACTTCACCATCCAGCCGGAGCCTGCCGCGGAGAACCACTACATCGCGGTCGTTGCGGGAAGCGGTATCACGCCCGTTCTGGCGATGGTCGCCTCGGTCCTGCCAGCAGAACCACAGAGTCACTTCACACTGATCTATGGGAACCGAGACGGTAGATCGATCATGTTTCTCGAGGAACTCGATGCGCTCAAGAACCGGTTCCCGGACCGACTATCCCTGATTCATATCTTGAGCCGCGAGTCGCATCTCATCCCCCTCTTTGAGGGTCGCATCGATCAGGACAAACTCCGCACTCTGTTCTCGTCTGTTGTCGATGCAGGAACGGCAACGGCGTGGTACCTCTGCGGACCTGCGGGGATGGTGCATGCAGCGCGAGACGTTCTAACAGCTGGAGGTGTGGGCCCGGATGCCATCCACGACGAGCTCTTCTACGCCGGTGGTGATGGGCCTCCGAGCGTCGCCAAAGTCGACCTGGTTGGATCGACCGTCAGGTTCACGCTTGCGGGCCGAACATCAACGGTCACAGTCGATCCCGAAGGTTCGCCGATCCTCGACCATGCGTTGGCCGTGCGGCCCGAGGCCCCCTTCTCGTGCAGGGGCGGCGCATGTGCATCCTGCCGGGCCGTCGTGACAAGTGGTGAGGTGACGATGGACAAGAACTGGTCGCTCAACCAGGAAGAGGTTGATGCCGGCCAGATCCTCACCTGCCAGGCGCATCCTGTCTCGGAAGTGGTCGAACTCACGTACGACGTATGACCCGTCTGACACGGGACGACATTATCTCATCCGCAGGTCGACGGTTTGCGACATACGGATACCACGGCACCTCTATGCGTGACCTGGGTGACGACCTGGGGATCCTCGGGTCATCTATCTACGCCCATGTCGGCGGAAAACAGGAGCTCCTGATCGCCGTCGTCGATCGTGGTGCAGCGTTCTTTGCGGAGTCTGCTCAACTCGCGAAACGGGATGGATCGGGAGCACTGGACACATTGCAGCGGCTGATCGCTGGACACATCGATGTTGTACTCGATCATCGCTCCGAGGCACGGACATACCTTGCAGAGGTCCCGTTCCTCGATGATGCCGACCGCCGGTCGATCCTCGATGCTCGTGATGCGTACGAAGACGTGTTCGTTGGTGTGATAGAGGAGGGCATCGATGGAGGGTCGATCGGTGCACACAACGATGCGAGGCTGTCCGCGATATATGTGCTATCGATACTGAACGCGATCGATCGATGGTACGACGAGTCCGGTCGTTTGACGCGCGAAGAACTCGCCACCGACATGTACACATTTGTGTGCACAGGTCTCTGTCGAGGACCCCGCTGATTCCCGGTCAGTCGATCGCGGTCGTTGCGGGTGTGACAGCTTCATCGCGTAGGTCGATCGTGATTTCTGATCCTGACGTGAGGATGATGTTCGCGATCTCCAGAGACTCGAGATCGCTCCCTCCGGTCCTTGCGGCGTCGGCTACCCGTTTGAGTTCTGAGATGTCCAATACGACTGTCGCCCGGTCAGCTTCGGCAGACGCTCGGACTTCTTTGGCTCTTCGTCGCGCATCGGAGAGAACCAAAGAGGCTTCCGCTCTGGTGGTTGCAGCATCTTCCTGGGCCGTTGCGACGGTCCGATCGGCCTCCTCGCGGGCCGTGGAAACGATCTCGTCAGTCTCCCGAAGTCGCAGAGTCGCCTTTGCCTCCGCCTCGGCGACGATCGCCGCTGCGCGCTCGGCTGCATCGACCATGATCGAGGCGTCACCGGGACGTTCAGCGCCAGCGCTGATCGCTAGTGCCTCTCGTCTCGCCTCATTGATGATTCTGCGCCGAGCCTCTGTTGCTTCCTGGAGCTCCTGATCGACTCGCGTCCGTAGGTCTACGATCTCTGTCTCTGATTGTGCCGCCCGTCGTTCAGCGATGGCCAGATGTTCTTCGAGTCCACCCATGACTCGAGCGACTTCGCCGAGAAGCGAGTCGACCTCACCGCGGTCGTACCCCCTCATTGCCGACGAGAATCGCCGCTCCTCGATCGTTCGAGAAGACAGTTCCATATATACCTCCCAATGCCCTGTTTGTATCATATAGCAGCCACAGCGCCACGCAATGTAGTTTTATGAGTTCTTTGTGTAGTCGCGCGTGTCCTGATGGGTTCGGTAGACCCGGTACTTCATACATTCGTCTGCTTCGCCGGGCGACGGTGTGCCAAGGTTGTGTGGAATGCGATCAACTGTCGCCAGGTTGACGATTTCAGGAAAGGGAGGTCAACATGGAAGCGTACGACTTCGTATCGTTGCTACTTCGGTTCGCACTTGGTGGTGTGATGCTGGCACACGGTGTCAAACACGCACGAGGAAAAGAGAAGACTTCCCGGTGGTTTGGATCCATCGGATTCAAGTCAGCGACCATGCAATGGTTCGCATCGACTGCAACGGAGATCGGGGTTGGTGTACTGCTGATATCCGGGTTCCTGACCACGGCCGCTGCGGCCGGTGTTATCGGTGTGATGACCGTGGCGTTCTTCTCCGTTCATCGGTCGGTTGGATTTTGGATTACAGCTCGTCCCGACGAAGGTTGGGAATATGTGATGGTCCTGACAGCGGTTGCTGCTGCACTGGCGATCGCTGGTCCCGGACAAGCTTCGATCGACGATCTGATATCGGTCGGTGAGACAACCCTGGCATTAACACTCGATGGCTGGGTTGGTGCTGCGGGTGTCGCTGCTGGTTTTGCTGCGGGGCTGCTTCAGATGGCGGTGTTCTTCCGTCCCGGTGATGTCACGCCTGAGTAGACATTCATCACGCGCAGAGAGACCGGTCCGTTGCGGCCGGTCTCTGGCGTTCGGGCGACGCTATCGCTTGTTGGTTCCGTACACCATGTTGCGGAGTCGTTGCTCGACGAGCTCGGCATCATCATGATTGGTTGGGCGAGCCAGAACGGACTTCATCCGGTGATTGACCGCCTCGTCGTATTCCCTGTCAACCCGACGTTCATCGGAAGTGTTTTTCCTGAACAGCTTCATGACGGCTTTATCGGCCTGTGGGGAGAGAATCTTGAGCGAATTGTGGGGAAACCTCAGGTGACAGTTCAGTAGACAGTTCACAGGTCAGTCGACAGGTCAGTCGACAGTTCACAGTTCACGGTTCACAGTGGAAGAATCAGCTGACGGTTGGATCAAGAGGAAGAATCAGCTGACGGTCGGAACAAGAGACTGTGCTTCGGCCGTTCCCGTCGCCCGGCAGCCAGTTGGTACTGCCAGGCGACGGGGAGGAATTGTGCCTTCCTTATTCCCCGACTCAAATCTACTGAGGTGATCCAGCGCTTTCCGCCGAGCGCTGTGTGTCGCGAGATGATCGTCAGATTGCCGTGACGATCACGATGGATGGATATCAATACAGAGTTTCGGTCGGGTCAGCGGTTGCTGAAGAACGACTTCAGTCGTGTCAGGAACCCATCATCATCGGAGTTCACGGGTGTTGGAAGCGATCCGCGTCGATGGAGTTCCGACGATCTGATTCCGATCTTTGGTAGGGCTCCTGTGTTCCTCTGATAGAAGGATGGAACATCAAGCCCCTGCAATGGGATGACCTCGGCGAGTGATTCTTCACTCGTCTGGTGGTTGAGCTTTCCGGCGGTACTGTGCATGGACTCGGTCCTCTCCGAATGGTGTCCGCGCCTTCCCCCTAACCGATGCCCACAACACAAGCTACACCGTATTGCCGGGATGCCAAGAAGTGTTGTTCCTCGTGCAGGGTGACTAGATAGCGGAAGGCCGTCAGCAGACAGCAGACCGCAGATAGCAGACAGCAGACGGAAAGGAAGCCTTGCAACTCCAGTCCGGTTCCTGATGTCTGATGTCTGATATCTGATATCTGATATCTGAT
>JAMBLJ010000084.1 GCA_023336815.1 Actinomycetes bacterium | reverse complement strand
GGTGTTGGGTACAAAACCCCAGGTCAGAGCACATATGGCCTGGTCACAGGGGTGGGGGCGCTGCGTTCGCAACGTAGGGGCCAGGGGTTCAAATCCTCTCACCTCCACGGGAACCTCGGAGACTCGGTTCCTTGGGAGTTGGGGAACGCTGCGCGTTCCTTTGCAACTCCAGGGATCGGCAGCCTTTGTGCCTCAAGGGCTGTTCGTCACTTCAGGACCCCCGCTCCATCGCTCCAATCCTCGTTCCGCGCGCGTTCTGTGCGCGATCGCGTCGGCGATGCTCCGTTCGAAGCTGCCTCGTGGTGTCCACGTTCAGAAATGAGTGGTGTCGTGACAGACGAATGACCATGGACGGGTGTGACCTCGGCGTGTAGCGTCAGTCGCAAAAGCCGTTTGCTGTCTAGCTCGGGGGTGTGGTCGTGAGTATTGTCTCAATAGGAGGCAGAGGCGCAGCCCTCGTGGCATTTGCGATGGTGGTTGCCGCGTGCAGCGGCACGACCGGGGGCGCTGTTGACAATGTCGTACCGACGACCGATTCTTCGGATAGCGCCGTCGGAGAAGCCACGGCTTCCTCCACGACAGCTGGCGCCGAGCCGAGCGATGGGGCCCCACCCGATGACCAGGGGCTGCCTCCTGGTTTCCCCCCAGGTGGGGTAGGCACGGTGGTAATCGACGGCCAGACTTTTGATTCGCCGTGGGTTGGCAACTGCGAGATCGATGAGCTCTTCAATCCTTCTCCAGACGACCTCGATTTGTCAGCCTCTCTCGGATCTTTCGGAGGGATCGATGCCTTCTTCCTAGAGGTTTCCTATCGAGAAGCCGCCCCGGGTGCCGCCGAGGGCAATTACATATATACCCAGTTCCGCCCTGAACTGCAGATGCAGGACGACTCAGGAAACTATGCACTTTTCGCGAGCTCGGGTTCGTACGTCACCGGCCCTGATGGCGCGTGGTACCTGGACGAAAACGAAAACTTGCCTGCGGCGATCGCTTTCGACATCCCAACACACAACGAAGTTCCTTCGATCGAGCCTCCGGTGGTGACCGATGGCGACCGAATCAGCGGGATGGTGTCGCTTGAGGGAGATTCCGGGTCGGTAGACGTCAGTTTCGACCTCACGTTCATCACCGACCCGATCGACTGCAGCCTCTAGAAACGCACGTATAGCTATTGATTGAGTCATGTCGGCGAGCCGCTGCTCGCGCATGTGGCTGTCTGTATGATGCGGCTTGCCACCAGATCGATAGATGTGTCTCGAAATGGCGCGTTCGCTTTCCGCACATCTTCGGTCCATCCCGCGGCGTGGTCGCGTGTTCGCCCTGCTTGGGGCTGTCGCGCTCTTGGTGTCCGCGTGCGGACAGGGAAACGTATCGATCAAGCGAGTTGCGACCGGACTCGAGAACCCACGCGGTGTAGGCGTGATGCCCGATGGTCGGCTGGTCATTGTCGAAGCCGGGAACGGGATCGACACAGGTGATGTCACGCTTGAGACAGGACGGGTCAGTGTCCTGGAAGATCTGAACGCCGACGGCGACTACGACGACGAGGGTGAGATCACTCCGATGCTCACACAGCTTCCGAGCTACAACACCCTCACGACCTTCGGTACGGGACACGACGAGGTTGGCGGTACGGGTGATGTTGTTGTGCTGGACGATGGGAGTATGTACTTCACCCGCGATGATCCGTCGGAGGGGTACGCCGCCGATGGGAGTTCATCGGGTGTCAACGTGGTTCCCCGGACCCCGGCGGATACCCACGATTTTCAGGCAGTGTGACGATGTACCCCGTTGATGGTGCAGGCCCGGTTGAACTCGCGACAGGTCTCGACGCGCCAACGAACATCACCTACGCCCGGGGCGCGCTGTACGTCTCGGTGGGACAAGGGACGCCGGGTCGTCCCATCATCGGACCGAACGGACCGACACGTATCGTTGGCGAGATCTACCGCATCACCGATCCTTCGAACTGACCTCTCACCGGGACGTTGCGAAGATCCAACATATTGACCCCAGCGATCTGCACGAGCGACAAGTGTCCGTTGTCCGATATCAGGGCACACATGCCGGAACTTGCCGCTCGAGCCAAGCGTCAGCACGACCCGAGCCCGGTCACTCCGCAGCTGTGTCGGGGCTTCCGTCATAGACGATATAGACACATTGTCTGTTAGCATGGACATACTGTCTATTCAAGGTGGAGGAACGATGGCTACGAGAGGTTCCGGTCCAGTTATCACCGCGCAGAATCTGCGCAAGACGTTTGGATCCGTTCAGGCGGTGAAGGATGTGAGCTTCGACGTCGAGCCAGGGCAGGTGCTTGGGCTTCTCGGCCCGAATGGGGCCGGTAAGACAACCACGATCAACATGATCACCACGCTGCTGCAGATCGATGGCGGTGAGGCAACGGTTGGTGGATTTGATGTTCGGACTCAGCCGGAGGTGGTCCGCCAGTTGATCGGTCTCGCAGGTCAGTCAGCTGCGGTGGATGAGAAACTGACCGCCCGAGAGAACCTGGAACTCTTTGGCCGCCTGTACAAGATCCCGCGAAATGAGCGTCGCCGACGAATCGAGAAGTTGATTGAGCGGTTTGATCTAGGCGCCTTTGCGGACCGGCCTGCGAGCTCGTACTCGGGTGGCGAGCGGCGGAGGCTCGACGTGGTCGCCGCTCTCGTTGCCGAACCTCCGGCGGTGTTCCTCGACGAACCGACCACCGGTCTAGACCCAAGGAGCCGGAGCGAGTTGTGGAATACGGTTCGGTCGCTCGCCTCGAATGGTGTCGCGATCGTGCTGTCCACCCAGTACCTCGAAGAGGCCGACCGGCTCGCTGACGAGATTCTGGTGATCGACCGCGGCGAGATCGTCGCTCAAGGGACCCCGGACGCACTCAAGCATGATCTCGAGAGGGATGTGCTTGAAGTTCACGTCGTGGACAGAACCGACGTTGACACAGCTCGAGAACTGCTCGGGCTGGATGCGAACGTGACCACGGATGTCGAGGCTCGCCGCATCGACATACCGGTCCCAGGCGGAGCTGATCGGTCCCTTGATCTGCTGCGGCAGCTCCAGGACGGTGGAGTTTCCATCTCGAACTTCCAACTTCGACAACCAACCCTCGACGACGTGTTCTTGGCCCTCACCGGTTCGAGCGTCACGGAAACCGAGGAGGTCACAACATGACGACAAAGGACCTAGATGCCAGCACACGGGCGATCGTGATCGACCCGGGCGTCACTCTCAAGCTCCGGAGAGCTGGCCAGGACACAGGTACCGTGCTGTGGCGGGACATGATCCGTACGACGCGGCAACCAGAGATGCTCGCCTTTGCCGTTGTGATGGGCGTGTTCTTCCTCGTCCTGTTCAACTATGTCTTTGGAGGCGCGATCGGTGCAGGTGCTGGATTCGACTATCTCCAATACCTCCTACCGGGAGTGCTTGTGATCACCGCCCTGCAGGGAGCGCAGCAAACGAGCATGGGCCTCGCTGCCGACTTCAATGAGGGGGTCAATGACAGATTCCGCTCTCTCCCGATGAACCAGTCAGCGGTGATAACGGGTCGTACGATCGCGGATGCTCTGCGGAATATCGCGGGACTGGTGCTTGTGGCGCTCATAGGGATGCTGATGGGATTCCGATTCTCTTCGTTCGGTGGCGCAGTGGTGGCCATCGCCCTTGCCATCGGGATGGGCTACGGGTTCTCGTGGCTCGGGGCTGCAATCGCAGCAAAGGTGAGACAACCAGACATGGTCGGCATGTTGTCGATGTTCTGGCTGTTCCCGCTCATGCTCGCCAGCACGGCGTTTGCGCCGGTCGAATCGATGCCTGGCTGGCTCCAGCCGCTCGTCAGGTATCAACCGATATCAGTTGCCTCCGACGCGGTACGTGGACTCGTGAACGGCATACCAGTCGGCGATAGGATCACGTTGACACTCGTGTGGATCGCTGTTCTCCTTGTCGTGTTCGTCCCGATGTCCGTTCGTCTCTACCGGAAGGTCAGCTAGTGAGCAACACCACTTCAGGTACACATCCGGACGATTCGGCACTGACGACCGATGACCGCATCATTCACGCGACATTGACGCTCATCAGCGAACACGGCCTCGGTGCTGTCACGATGTCGCGAGTCGCCGACGTTGCAGATGTGGCGCGCCAAACCTTGTACAACCATTACGGAGACATCGACAGCATCGTCGCGGCGGCGATCGATCGACACAACCGCGAAAGCATGGATCTGCTGACAGCCGCGCTACAAGTGGCGGAGACACCAACGGAAAAGATCGAACAGGTGGTTCGCCATTTCGTCATGGTCGGCGCACACACCCACGACACGATGGACTTCGGTAGCGGACTCTCACCAGACGTACGAGCTAGCCTCGATTCCTACGACGAAGCAGTCGAAGGACACATCCGCAGCATCCTCGAAGATGGACAGGAAAGCGGGGAATTCAGAGCCGATCTTCAACGAGAGATCGACACGGTCCTCACCAGGTCACTCCTCAACGGTATCTCTGAACTTGCTGGAGACGCACCGGACCGAGCAGCACAGATCGCAACCGCGGGGACACGCACCATCCTGGCTGCCTTGCGTTGAGTCCTGACGGCGGCGTCACGCCGGCCACGCGCGAATGGGTGGGACGAGGAATTCCTCGAGCGTGGCGGGCACCACGCGAGGCATCGTCTCGTACCCGAGAACCCTGATCAACCCTGTTCGTGTTGACTCGTGCGCCAGACGGTTTGTGCAGGCAGGTGCGGGAAAGCGTGCCGATTCTGGCTAGCCGTGTAGGTCACCGCCCGATACGTTGTCAACAGATCAATGCGACGTGATCGCATGTCGTCCAGCGAGACGCGACGAGAGGGATTCACTATGACTGACCAGAGCAACGGCAATGGCCACAAGGGTGCCACCACCGCCACCAAGGAATCTCAGCAACGAGTTCTGAGTGATCTGAATTTTGCAGATAGGCAGAGCTTTGAAGACGCTACGAAGGGTCTCATCGCCCCCCTCCCTAACGACGGCGTTGTCAAGAACGACAATGGCTCGGTCATCTGGAGCTTGCCTGACTTCGACTTTCTTGCCGGTGACAAGCCCGCGCCAGAGACGGTCAACCCGAGCTTGTGGCGCCAGGCTCAGATCATGCAACGGAGCACGGGTTTGTTCAAGGTGACCGATGGCATCTACCAGGTACGCGGGATCGACATCTCGAATATCACGTTCATCGAGACCGACACGGGCATCATCATCATGGACCCGCTCATGAGCGAGGAAGTAGCGACGGTTGCGCTTGACCTCTACTTTGAACACCGACCCAAAAAGCCAGTTGTCGCCGTGATCATCACGCATAGTCATATCGACCACTACGGCGGCGTGCTGGGAGTCATCTCGGAAGCCGATATCAGCGCAGGCAAGGTCAAGGTATTTGCTCCGGAAGGATTCACGGGAGCGGCGCTCAATGAATCTGTGATCGGCGGTAACCGCGAGGCTCGCCTTTCGGGCTACCAGTACTCGATGTTGGTCGAGCGTGGGCCGACCGGGAACCTGACCAGTGGGTTGGGACTTGACACGTCAAAGGGCAATGTTACGTTCGCACTGCCGACTCACTTGATCACGAAGACGGGCCAAAAGGAAGTGATCGACGGTCTTGAGTTCGAGTTCATCCTGGCCCCCGACACCGAGGCTCCCGCAGAGCTGTTCTTCTACATCCCCAAGTACAAGGCACTCACGGTTGCCGAGGATGCTGCCTTCACCATCCACAACGTCTACTCGCTGCGTGGCACCACGATCCGCAGCTCGTACAACTGGGCGAAGTACCTGCGTGATGCCCGCGTGAACTATGGCGCCGTCGCCGAAGTTCTCTACGCACCGCATCACTGGCCCATTTGGGGATCGGACAGGATCGACGAGCACCTGAAGAAGCACTCTGCTGCATACAAGTACATCAACGATCAAGCGGTGCGTATGGCCAACTCGGGCTACGACATGGTGGAGGCAGGTGAGATGGTCGAGCTTCCCGGCAGCCTCGCGCAGGACTTTTCGCTACGGGGCTACTACGGGACAATGAACCATGACGTCAAGTCGGCGTTCGTGAAACACTTCGGCTGGTTCGACGGCAACGCGTCCACGCTGCATCCACTGCCTCGCGTACCGGCAAGTACACGATACGTCGAGTACATGGGTGGAGCCAACACGATCATGGACAAAGCCAAGAGGGACTTCGCCAACGGTGACTATCGCTGGGTGGCAGAGATACTCAACCACCTCGTCTACGCCGACCCGACGAACGCTGATGCCAAGAACCTGTTGGCCGACACCCTCGAGCAACTCGGCTACCAAGCCGAAGCCGGTACCTGGCGGGGCTTGTATCTCAGTGCGACCAAGGATCTCCGAGAAGGCGTAAAGGAGCTCCCCGTCGTCGACTTCGCCAGTGCGAGCACTATCGAGGCAATGCCATTCGATCTGTACCTGGACGGACTCTCCACACGTCTCAACGGGCCAAAGGCGGGCGGTGCGTCCATCGGGCTCAACGTCGTGTTCACGGGCACAGACGAAAAGTGGCTTCTCGAACTCGAATACGGCGTTCTGCAGTACTACGAGAACACGCACCGATCAGACGCCGACGTGACACTTACGCTGACGCCAGCGGAGTTCAGAAACGTGGCAGAGGGAAAGACCACGATCGACGATGCGGTCAAGTCCGGTGACGTCCAGCTCTCAGGGAGCCAGGCATCTCTTGACCAGTTCCTATCGCTGTTCGACACCTTCGATGCCTGGTACAACGTCGTTACTCCGGTGGAGGCCAAGTAGATCGATGTACGAGCGCGACCGATGTCCTCGATAGTCGGTCTTGCGGGTTCAAGGTCGGATAGGGCATGGCCGACAGGGTGTTCACGACGGCGAGGGGAGCGGTGAATGCACGTCGCGTCGGAGGATCTGCTTTGGATTCGCACCAGCTATCGGTGTCCTGTTACTCCTTGCACTTGTTGCGTCAGCGTGTAACGAGATCCCGGCTGAGACGATCACCATCGACAACCGATCCGACCAGACGATCATCATCGCCCCAAGTGTCGCCAAGTCGGTATTCATGGAGGTCTTGCGAGGGAGGACCGGAGTCAACCGATCCGCGTGCGATGACTCAGATCTCGTGTCGCAGGGAGCAAGATCGAACCTACGCAGGCTCGAGAGCCTTTCCGAGTACCTCATCGATCGTCGAAACGATATGAAACGTCATCTCGTCCCTGCAGCTGTCGGGAACGTCGTCCAGATCGGCCTCGTTCCTTGCGGGAACTACGACCTCCGTGAGACCTGCCCGCTGAGCCGCGAGCACCTTCTGTTTGAGCCCACCTATCGGAAGAACCCTGCCCTGTAGCGTGATCTCACCTGTCATGCCGAGGGTGTGCTTGACGTTGCGCCCTGTGAGGAGCGATACCAGTGCCGTTGTCATCGTGATACCGGCTGATGGACCATCCTTGGGGACCGCACCAGCGGGGACATGGACGTGGAATCGCTGCTTGAGGTCAGCCGGGTCGACACCCAACTGATCGGCGTGGGACTCGATGTACGAAAGGGCGATCTGTACCGATTCCTTCATGACATCCCCGAGCTGTCCTGTCAACGTGAGACCTGTATCGCCTTCGACAGCCGTTGCCTCGATGAACAGCACATCACCGCCGGCGCCCGTGACAGCGAGACCCGTCGCAACACCTGGAACAGCGGTGCGGTCCTTCGCCTCGTCATGCCACACCTTGGGTTTGCCAAGGAATCCCTCGACGTCGCCTTCGTCGACTTCGACCACGATCGATGCCCCGTCGCCGCTTGCGATCGTCGTGGCGATCTTGCGAGTCAGTTTTCCTAGCTCTCGCTCAAGAGACCGCACCCCTGCCTCGCGTGTGTACCGATCAACCACAGCAGCAAGTGCGTCTTCGGTTACGACGATCTCCTCTGGCTCGAGACCTGCACCGCGGACCTGGCGTGGCAGGAGATGGTCTCGAGCGATCTCGACCTTCTCGAGATCCGTGTACCCATCGAGATGGATCACCTCGGTGCGGTCAAGCAACGGTGCTGGGATCGTTTCGAGAACGTTCGCTGTTGCGACGAACAGCACAGAGGAAAGATCGACATCGAGTTCCAGATAGTGATCTCTGAACGAGTGGTTCTGTGCGGGGTCGAGGACCTCGAGGAGAGCGGACGAAGGATCGCCTCCCCATCCCGATCCGACCTTGTCCATCTCATCGAGCAGGAACACCGGGTTCATTGTTCCTGACTCGATCAGGGCACGAATGACCCTACCGGGCCGTGCACCAACATATGTACGTCTGTGACCACGTATCTCTGCTTCATCACGAATTCCGCCGAGAGAGACACGCACGAACTCGCGGCCCAAAGCGCGGGCGACCGATTCTCCGAGGGATGTCTTGCCAACACCCGGAGGGCCGACAAGAAGCAGGATGGCTCCCTCTTGCAGGTTGCCAGCGTTCTCGAGGCCACGTTCCTTCCGCAACTTTCGCACAGCAAGATGTTCGACGATGCGTTCCTTGACGTCTTGGAGTCCCGTGTGATCGGCATCGAGAACCGCCCAGGCTTCCTCGAGGTCGAGGCGGTCATCGGACGTCGTACCCCACGGGATATCGAACATCGTGTCGATCCATGTACGGATCCACGAGTGCTCCGGCGACTGTTCTGACATTCGCTCGAGACGGTCGATTTCCTGCTCGATGGAGTCATGAACCTTTTCGGGAAGCTCGGTGTCCTGGAGTTTCTGCCGGTACTCGGATGCTGCATCACCTTCTTCCCCAAGCTCCTTCTTGATCGCTTCGAGCTGCTGACGCAGCAGATAGTCGCGCTGGGATTTGTCTATCCGTTCGGTTGCGCTGTCACGAACCTTCTTGCGCAGTGTGAGATCGGCAAGCACCTGACCCATCCAGGACATCAACTTGCCGAGACGCGCGCGGATGTCGAGCGTCTCGAGTAGTTCGACCTTCTGTTCGAGTGAGAGGTCGGGTGAATATACAGCGAGATCAGCGAGCTGGCTCGGATCCTCGATTCCAAGAACCCGATCCGCAACTCCGCCCATTCCACGCTGGTCGAGCACCTCGCGCACGATCGCTCGATACTCGTCAGCGAGTTCGCCGATCGCCTCATCGATCACGTCCGCCTCCGGGTACTGCTCGGCATCGACCCACAGCTCCCCACTGTCGCCGGTGCGGCCAGCCCCAACCCGCGCACGGGCTCTGCCCTCGACGACAACACCGCTGTCGTCAGCGCTCTGGATCTTGGCGACCGTCCCGACGCTGGCGTACGTGCCACCTACCTTCGGCACAAGTAGAATCAGACCGTCCGTTTGGTCAGCAGCTGCAACGGCTCGCCTCCCCTCTTCCGTTTCGAGTCGCAACGTGACGACCATGTGCGGGAACACAACCCCGTTGCGTAGTGGGAGGACAGGAAGTGTGAGTTCACGAGTATCGGCCATGAGCGCCCCTTGCTTACGTTGAGTAACCGAAACAACCGAACCGGAATGGTCGGTATTCCCGATTACCTATAGATCTGATATGATAATGCTCAGATTTTCGTATACATCGCGACATCGATATGTGGAATCGTCGTCTGCCGTTTCCCTGGTGCTGGATGCTGCGAACCACGCGGCACGGGCACGGTAGTCTCCTGTGTCATGGCAGAAAACCACGAACCCAACGAACACCACCACGAGTCCAACGAAGCGATCGCAACTGCTCGTCAAAACTTGAGCGACTGTGAGGCCGCCCTCGAAAAACTCGCAGCGAGGTGTTGCAGACCGGAGCGCAGCCCGCGTATGGAGGCGCTTGAGGAGACGATCGCAGCCGTGCGCTCCGCTGTCGACGAAGTTGAGAACGGTGATCACGATGCGGTGGACACCACGTCCCGCCATATTGAGGACGCTGGTGCACAGATCGGCTGGCTTCAAGTCGGCTGTTGTGCTCCGAACCGACTCCCGCTCTATCACACCTTGCTTGAAGGTCTCACTGCAACGCAACGTTCAGTGAAGAAGGCTGTCGGCGCAGGTCACTGATCTCAAGCAGCGGTCGCAACGACACGACGGTCCGCTGATCAATAGATAGTCACTTCGCTATTGCGAGAATCCGGCGAGCGCCATTCGCGACGATGATAAAGATCGCCGCACCGGCGAGCAGATCGGCTGCCGGATTGTTCGTGGCGGCGACGATGAGAGCCGAACCGATCACCAGCGAATTGACCTTGATGTCGTTTGCCGTGAAGATCCAACTTGCCTGGAAATGAGCCTCGGGACTCCGTGCTCTTCGCAACAGCAACAACGTGACGATGTTCCCGCTCAGCGCTAGCAATGAGACAATGATCATCGTTCGAGCGTCTGGTGTTGGGGCATCGGTGACGAATCGTCTCACGACTTCTATCAACCCAACTCCTGCGAGCCCCAATTGGAGGTACCCGCTTGCCGCTGCGAGTTGCTTTTTTCTCACCATCGTGCCGCCGACAGCGATGAAACTCAACAGATACACCGTGGCATCCGCGAGATTGTCCAGCGAATCGGCGATGAGACCCATGGAGTCACTGACGAGGCCGGCGCCGAACTCCACCACGAAGAAAAGGGCATTGATCAAGAGAGCGATGACGAGGACGGTCCGTTGCGTCGCGACCGTCTCCGCATGGGCGCCTTCGAGGTCGGCCCTGTGCGTCACGAACGTCGTATCGAGCTTGAGCGTCTTGAGAACATCGAGAACGGCGTCGTCGGCGTCGTGGTGCCAGACAACAACCGAGCGGTCATCGATGTCGATCGCGACCGAATCGACCACGTCGAGACTGTCGAGGGCCATCGTCACGAGCTCTTCTTCAGCCGAACAGTCCATCTTCGCTACCGAGTACTCCGAAACGGTCATACGACACGTTTCTCTATGTCCGCGGGCATCGGGGTGAGACGGCGGCTACCCGTGGTGTCGTACCGGTGCGATCTAGTGTCGGGCCATTGCAATGCGGAAGCATCCTTCTGCTGGAGCGAGATAGTCGATGTCGCCAGCCCCGTCGTCGACACCGATGTGAAGCAATCGTATCACTCCTTTGTCCGTTGTATCCGCGCTCACCACCGCGCCGACCATCCGCGAATGATCGACTTTGTGGGGTTAGGGTCCCGCGTTGAATCAAATGACGTCTTGAGGTTGACAACCATGGCGAACGACACCGAACGCCACGAAAGCACGACAAGCACCGTATCCGATCGTGACCGGAGTTTGAAACTGGTGAGATCCCAGATGGATCTTGCGATCGAGTTCGGATTGATCCGACTACGCGTCGAAGATCAGTCGCTCACGGGTGAGTCGATCACAGTGAATGGGCAAGAGTTGATCAACTTTGGGTCCTGCGCCTACCTGGGTCTCAACGTGGACGATCGTCTGAAGACCGGAGCGATCGATGCGATCAATCAGTACGGTCCCGTGTTCTCATCGTCGACCGCGTACACATCAGTCGACTTGTACTCCACCCTGGAACACAAGCTGAGCCAGATATTTGGCGGCACCGTGCTCGTACCGACCACAACAACGCTTGGGCACCTGTCCGTGCTTCCCGTGCTCGTGAAGCCTCGCGATCTCGTGCTTCTCGACCATCAGGTTCATGCCTCCGTCCAATTGACGGGTAACACGCTTCGGGGTCTCGGCGCTCAGGTCGAGACGGTTCCCCATAATGACATGGATACGCTTCGGTCTGTGCTCGATGAACGATCGGGGGACTACGACAAGGTGTGGTACCTCGCCGATGGCATCTACTCGATGTTCGGGGACACAGCGCCGGTCACTGAGATCATGGATCTCGTCGACAGATTCGAGAACCTCCGCGCGTACTTCGACGACGCACATGGCGTCGGGTGGATGGGCGAAAGAGGCAAAGGGTACGTGCTTTCGCAAGTGCCACTTCACGATCGGATGATCGTTATCGGTTCCCTCGCGAAGTCGTGGGGGGCTGGCGGATCGGTCCTCGTACTCCCAGACGGTGACATTGCCGAACAGGTTCTGCTTGCGGGGGCTACGTTCACATTCTCTGGTCCGCTCCACCCAGCAGAACTCGGAGCAGCTGTCGCTGCTGCCGAGATCCATCTCTCGCCCGAACTTGTGACTCGTCAGCAGGAACTGATGAAGCGCATCGACTACGTGCGTGACCGTCTCGTTGCGGCGCAGTTGCCTGCGATGTCGCTTGAACGCACGCCGATCTGGTATGTGCGTGTGGGTGCGCCTGCGAATGCTGGCGTCCTAGCCCGTCAGCTGATCAATGACGGTTTCTATCCAAACGTGTCTGGATTCCCAGCTGTGCCGTGGGGAATGGATGGCATCCGGTTCACGAACACGCTCTACCACTCTGAGGAACATCTCGAACGCTTCATGGATGCACTCGAGAAATATGTCCCAGGACTCGTTGTACCCCTGGACTCGACGGTAGATCTTCGCTGAACTTGTTCAACACCTGGCAACTTCTGCCGATATGAACCGATGGCTGTAGAAACGCGCGCCGTACCCAACGCGACACGGAGCGACTTCAGGCTCGGACCGAAGGCGCTCGCGATGTTCGCCTTCCTTGGTGTGTGTGCTCTGGTCAGCGTCGTAGCGAGCCGTGAGGTAGCCGATATCGCTGGCTTCATCGGGGTGTTCTTCGGTTCGGTGATCACCGGATCGCTGTTCATCAAGCGAAGCCGCCGCTTCCACGGTCGCGAGCGACGTGGGTGGTCGCTCATCGGTGTCGGGGTGCTCTTCGCTGCGGCGGGAGTCCTGAGCATCGCGATCGTGTTTTTCGCAACGGGTGACGCGCCAGCATTTGGACTGAACGATCTCTTTTTCTTCGCAACCTATGTCACGATCATCGTGGGCTTTGGTGTGCTACCCCATACACAGGGGTCCGCACTTCAGCGGACGAGAATGGCGATCGACGGGATGGTGGGTGCTGTATTCGTGGGTTCGTTGCTGTGGGTGTACCTCGGGTCGATTCTTGCTGAGAATCTCGCTGCAGCGTCTGCCACTACCAAGACGATCGGCTTTGGATATCCCTTCTTCGACCTTGTTTTCATCACCGTTGCAGTACTCGTTCTTCTCCGCCGCTCGACTCGACGTTTCGACACCCGCCTGGCGCTGTTCATCGTGGGAGTTTTTGCACAGGTCATCGCTGACGTTCTCTTCCTGGCATCAGCCCAGGCCGGTTCGTTCGACCAGGCCACGCCGCCCTACGCGCTCAACCTGATAGGGCTCGCCGCCTTCTTCGCGTCGGCGTACCTCCTGGGGTCCTCCCCTCCGGTGAGGGAGTACGCGGAGCGAGTCACCCCGCTGTGGATGATCGGGGCTGCCTATCTCCCAGCGGTGGGAATGCTCGTCGTGTTCGTGGTCGACACATTCATATCCGGTGAGCCGAACCATGTGTTGCTCGCTGCGACGATCATCGTCGGATTGCTCGTGATCGCACGACAGGGTGTTTCCATCGCGGAGAACCGCGTGTACATCGAGCAACAAAGGAACGCGCTCGTCTCCACGATCTCGCACGAGTTGAGGACACCCCTCACGGCGATTGCAGGGTTCGTCGAGATCCTTCGGGAGCGGGACGGTTCGATCGACGACGATGAACAACGGGAGATGCTGGACATCGTATTTCAGCAGACCGGTTACATGTCCCGAATCGTTTCCGATCTCATCATGCTCGCGAGGGGAGCAGACAGTGAGATCGAGCTCGAGATCAGAGAGGTGGTCGTTTCCGATCTCGTCACCTCAGCTATCCACGCCTCAGGGATACGTCCCGATACTGTCGTCGTTGAGTGTCGGCCTGACCTCGTCGGTTTCGTGGACCCTTCACGTCTTCAACAGGTGCTTGTCAACCTACTGACCAACGTCGAGCGCTACGGGGGCCCGAACCGCTTGGTGCGCGTCGTGGAACATGGGTCTGACTTGACATTCGAGGTGCATGATGACGGGCAGGGAATCCCACGGCGGTACGAGGTGAGCGTATGGGACCGGTTCGAGCGAGGCCCCAACAAGCTGAATGCTGCTATCCCCGGTTCGGGAATCGGTCTTGCGATCGTACAAGCTATCGTGAAGGCCCACGGTGGTACCGCTTCATATCGTGTATCCGAGAAACTTGGAGGGGCTTGTTTCACGGTTCTGTTGCCAGGCCGCGGCGCAGTCGCTCATATGCCAGTTCGAGGAACCGATGTCGCTGAACACGCGTCGATCCAGAGGGAAGGCGTCACGCCGTAGACTCCGGTCGTGACCCGCCCGATCCGTTCATCGTTAGCGTTCCTATCGCTGGAGCGTCTTGTGATGAACACGGCCTACCGGTTCGTCTATCCGTTTCTCCCCGCGATAGCAAGAAGTCTTGGTGTTCCTCTGGAACAAGCCGGACTGCTGATCAGCGTGAGGCACATGGCAGGCCTTGCAACACCGGCGGTCACCAGAGTGGTCGGGAAGGGTGAGCCCAGACGGAGGCTGATCGTCACGGGAATGCTGTTGTTCATCCTGGGCTCGTCTGTGACCGTTCTCACCAACTCGTATGCGGGTGCACTGCTGGGTTTTGCACTCCTCGGGATTGCCAAACCTGTCTTCGATGTCTCTTCTCAGGCCTACATTTCTGATCGAGTGCCCTACGCCAGGCGGGCGAGATTCCTATCCGTGTTCGAGTTCACCTGGGCGGGTTCGCTGCTCATCGGGGCTCCGCTGTCCGGTTGGCTCATCGCGAGAACGGACTGGACGTCACCGTTCTGGGTGTTCGCCGTTGCAAGCGTGGCGATGGTTCTGCTGGTCCCGCGTTTCGTTGACCGTGACGGTCAGATCGTTTCGTCGTCTCGGGCAGCCGGAAGGTTCGGACCGTCAGGTCTCGCCTTTCTTGCGGTCGCCGGTCTCTTCGCTCTCGCTTCAGAGATGATCGTCGTTGTGTTCGGAGCGTGGCTGGAGACATCGTTCGGACTGACCCTGCTGGCTCTCAGCGGTGCTGCGGTATTGATCGGCCTGTCCGAGCTGGCCGGCGAAGGCGCGACGTTCGCTGTCACCGATCGATTAGGAAAGCGCCGTGCGGTGCTTCTTGGTGTACTCATCTCGATCGTGGGATATGCGCTGCTCATCCCTGCACGAAACAGCCTGGGTGTGGGATTGGTTGTTCTTGCGATCGCCCTGTTCGGGTTCGAGTTCACCATCGTGTCGTCGATTCCGCTGGCATCCGAGCTGGTACCTACAGCGCGGGCTCGCTTCCTGGCATGGATGGTGGTCGCCATGAGCTTGGGACGCGGCGTCGGTGCAGCGCTCGGTCCAACCCTTTTCATCGTGTTCGGACTAACCGGTCCAGCGTTGGTAGCGGTCGTTGCGGATGTGGTGGCAGCCGGATTGCTCATCGCCTGGGTACGCGAGAGGACGCCGGGGGAGGCTCATCGCGATGCTGAGAGGGAACCCCGCGCGACGTGAGCCGCACTAATTGCTCTGAGCGTTCGGATAGATGAGTGGGTTCGGGTGGACGTCCCTGAGATGGATCTCTATTCCACCATCGGTCTGCACGACGAAGTCGCAGTGCGGACAGGACGCATCGATCATATGACTGCGCTCGAGAGCCTCGAGCGATGCGATCGCGTGGTCGATGTTCGCCAGGTCAGCCACGGCCTTCTGGCGTTGTTCGTTGAGGTCGGCGAGGGTCGGTGTGCTGGGCATGAAGCGAGCGTACCATGACGATTGGTAGGGTGCTATCCGCACCTGGCCGGGCTGTGTCCTCGAGCTATGCGGCATCGCCCTTCATAGAGGCCAGGACCTCGTCCAGGTCTGCGTGGTCCCCTGCGTATGATTCCTTGTCGAGGTACACCAGATCATCACCTGGTGCCATAACGAGAGTTGCTCCTAGCTGGGTCGGCCGTCGACCAGTCTTGTGTTGGCGATTGCCCTTCGCAAAGGTGCCCACGCTCTTCAACAGGGCGTCAGGCCGAAGCACCGACATGACGTCAAGCTTGTTCATCGTCACCAGTTCGGCGGCGGCACCGTCGTCGTCTAAAAGAACCGGAAAAGGCACAGATTCGTCCTCGATGAAAGCGAGGGCGTACCGTTGCCCCCCTGTACCGATCGCTGTAACCCCCGCACCAGACTTCAGGAACTCGTCGTATCGGTCTCGGACCTGACCGGCCCGTTCACGGCAAGTCAGTCAACCGAAGTGCCTGAGGAAGAGGATCACGTGTGGTCGCGTCTCCCACAATCCGCCCAATCGATGGTCGACGCCCTCTGGATCCGAGAGGACCAGATCGGCGAAGGCTGCAGTATCGAATGTCATAGCGTAGCTCTACGCGAGGGTCGCGACCATCACGGCCTTGATGGTATGAAGTCGATTCTCGGCCTGGTCGAAGACGATACTCGCATCCGACTCGAACACATCATGTGTCACTTCGATTCCGTCAGGCATGTTCGTGTGTTCCATGATCTGACTCCCAACAACAGTGTTGGTGTCGTGGAACCCAGGAAGACAGTGCATGAACTTCACATCCCGGTTGCCCGTTGCGTTCATGAGCCTGGTTGAAATCTGGTACGGCTTGAGTTCCTTGATGCGTTCTGTCCATACATCCTTCGACTCACCCATCGAGACCCACACGTCGGTGTGAACGAAATCGACACCATCGACAGCCGCTTCGACATCGTCAGTGAATGTGATGGAGGCTCCTGTCTTGGCCGCGATAGTTTCGGCGATTGCCACGACATCAGCTGGTGGCGCGAGCTGGCTCGGTCCAGCGAGGCGGAGATCACTTCCCATAAGCGCCGCCATAACGATGTGTGAGCGTGCCATGTTGAAGCGGAGATCGCCGATGAATGCGTAGGAAATATCGGTGTAAGGCTTGCGGCTCGACTCATGCATCGTGAGGAAGTCAGCAAGCATCTGGGTTGGATGCCATTCGTCGGTCAAGCCGTTGTATACGGGGACACCAGCGTGGGTGGCGAGATCCTCCATATCGCTTTGGTTCTTGCCGCGGTATTCGATAGCGTCGTACATCCGTCCGAGGACCCGAGCGGTATCTGCGATCGACTCCTTGTGTCCCATCTGAGAACCCGACGGGTCGAAGTACGTGACGTGGGCTCCCTGGTCGTAGGCGGCGACCTCAAAGGCGGCTCGCGTCCGTGTCGATGTCTTTTCGAAGAGGAGAGCGATGTTCTTCCCCGAGAGTTGGGCTTGCTCTGTGCCGGTGTACTTGGCTGTCTTGAGCGACGACGAAAGATCGAGTAGGAACTTCATTTCGGTTGGCGTGAAGTCGAGTTCCTTGACGAAATTTCTGTTCTTCAGGTTGTAGGCCACGGAGGTCTCCTATTGATCTGGGGTTGACGGATTCCCCGGTTCGTTCGAATACGGATGGGGTCAGCGTTGCGCGGTAACCTAACAAGAACTGGGGTCGACCTGTTGTCGCAGTGGGTGAAAGGGACGGACATATGAGTGCATTCGGAGCGTTCTCGGAAGTGGGGAAACTTCGGAAAGTCATCGTGCATCGTCCCGGTCTCGAGATGCGACGTCTCACACCGTCAAACGCCAAGGACTTCCTGTTCGAGGATGTGATCTGGGCTCGCCGTGCCAGGCAAGAACATGATGCCTTCGTGGAGATCATGCGCAGCGACTTCGACATCGAGGTGTTACTCGTGCACGAGCTCCTCGAAGAGGTAGTCAACGACACGAACGGCAGAAAGTATATTCTTGATCGCAAGCTCACGCCGGATGAGGTCGGGGTCAACGGTTCGTCGATCTTGCGGGACTGGATGAACGAACTCGACAGTGCAACGCTCGTCAGACATCTCATTGGGGGGCTGACGATCGACGAACTACCTTCGGATCTCACCTCGCCAGCGGTCAGCGCATGGTCGGTGACCGACATGGTTCTTCCGCCTCTTCCGAACCAACTCTTCACACGCGATACCTCCGCGTGGATCTACGGCGGCGTGACGATTCATCCGATGTTCTTCCCCGCACGGATGAAGGAGTCTCTGCACATGGCTGCGATCTACAAGCACCATCCGGATTTCAGGAACGGCGACTTCTCGATCTGGTGGGGTGACCCTCCTGAGATGAACTACGGAAGTGCCGCGATCGAAGGGGGCGATGTCATGCCTGTCGGCAACGGTGTTGTCCTCATCGGTATGGGTGAGCGCACGACCTACCAGGCGGTGAGCCAGGTGGCGAAAGCCTTGTTTGACAACGAGGCGGCGACACGCGTGATCGCGGCGAAAATGCCGCATGACAGAGCCAGTATGCACCTGGATACGGTTTTCACGTTCTGTGACAGGGATCTCGTCACCGTATACGAACCGGTCGTCGACGCGATCCAACCGATCAGCTACTACCCGACAGACGACGGAGGTCTCGACGTTGTGCTCGAATCCGCTGGATGGCTGGATGTCGTTCGTGATGCGCTCGGTCTGGATGTACTCCGCGTCGTCCCCACTGGTGGGAACGTGTTCGAGGCAGAGAGGGAGCAATGGGATGACGGCAACAACGTCGTCGCACTTGAACCCGGGGTGGTGGTTGCCTACAACCGCAACGAGTGGACGAACGCCCATCTGCGTGATGCTGGCATCGATGTGATAGAGATCGAAGGATCTGAACTCGGTCGTGGTCGCGGTGGCGGCCACTGTATGACGTGTCCCGTGCTCCGCGATGCGGTGGACTACTAGCGAATCCCCACGGCGAGGCGGTGAATCGCCCGATCTTCTCGGATCAATGTGCAGCTTCTGCGTGTCCGTGGCCGGCGGGACGAGCTTGGACGAGACCGTGTCAGTCGGATGTCGGCTCGGAACGTCTTGGAGAGCCTTGCCACAGTGTCAACTGGGGGAACGCAAATCGGATTCCCGCCTCGCGCAGGGACGATGCGAGGCTCAACGCAGCGGAATGGGTGGCCGCTCGCTCGTCGAAGATGCCTGGGAGATGCCAGTAGCGAGCGGCGATGCGGACGGCGGAGTCATCGAAGGAGACGACCTGCCCGATCGGCGGTGGGTTGTCGAGAACCCCGTCGGACGATCGAAGCGCCTGTTCTATCACCCTGGCTGCCTGTGCAAGGTCTGTGCCGTATTCGACGCTGACGTCCAGTGTCGACATGCGGTGGGCATGTTCTGTGTAGTTGACGATCGGGCTCCTCAGCACGCTCAAGTTCGGGACCGAGACCCGGCGACCGTCGATGGTGTCGATCACCACGACCCGCGAGTTCACCTGCTGGACTGCGCCGATCACGTCCTCGGTCTCGATCTCGTCGCCAGGGACGAACGGTGTCCGCGCCTGCAGTGTCACTCCAGCCCCGAAGTTCTCGAGCAGGACCTTGCCACTCACGACGAACAGGACACCAACGAACAGCACCATGAGCCATATGGGCGCCGCGTTGAACCCGACGAGCGATAACGCAATGAGCACACTCAACGAGACGATCGACCACAGACCGACGGTCCCGAAAAGGTCGATGAGGTTTGGAGCGAGTCCCGACCTCTTGCCGTAGCGTCTGATTGAAAGGCGTACGACGCGGCCAACGATCACACCTGCGATGATCGCAAGTACAGCGAACACCGGATCCCATGGACTCACCGTTGAAACATCGAAGAGTTCCTGAACCTGTGAGATATCAACTATCTGTGCAAGGGGCATGCAACCTCCACGTGGAAGTATCGCGGTTCGCTGCCCGTATTTCGAGCACAAAGCGGTCTTCTCGATAGATGGTCCGCATCTACCCGAGTAGCCCGTCCAGTTCCGCGAGAACTTCCGAGAGAGGCGGGTAGTCGGCGAGACCCGTCCCCCGATAGATATACGTCACGTTACCTGAGGGAGTCACAACCATGATCGCTGGCAGCGCCGCGAACCCCTGCGTGATCTTGCCCTGGCGGCGGTTGCGTGCCAGAGACTTCAGATAGCTCCACCACCCACCAATGCTGAACAGAAAGTGCCATATCGACTGTTCGCCGAGATCGATGCGTCTTGACAACACATGCTGTTTGTCCATGACGAGATCGAACGGGATCGAAGTCTCCATGAGATGCGCGGCTTGATACGACGCTGCTGGAGCGATGCCTATCACGTCCCCTCCTGCTGTGACTATCGATGGGTGAACGGTCGCCAACTGCGCCAGCATGTCGAGACACCCTGCTCAGCCGTAGTACCTGGCCAGTATGACGATCGTCGGGACCTGGATTCGATCTCCCAGCAAGATCGTCTCGTGATCAGGCGTCGTCAGATGTAGATCTGCGATCGACAGGGATCGGGATCCAGAAGGCGAAGTCATGTCACACGACCTCGGCGTCGGGACCGTCGAACTGCCAATGTTCCCTTGAGGCTCTCGCCTTTTCGACATCGACCCTGGCGAGAAGAATCAGACCGGCAACGAAGAACAACGCCACCGATAGGATCGCCGCTCGGCCAGATCCGGTAGCCGCGCTCACAGCACCAAACACAAGCGGTCCGATCCCAGACAGTTTCGAGAACACGGAGTAGAAGCCGTAGAACTCGGCGGATGCCTCTGCAGGGATCATGGTGCCGTACAAGGAACGGGAGAGCGCTTGGACGCCGCCGAGTACGAATCCGACGACGGCAGCCAGTGTAAGGAAACCCGTGGCCGATCCCTCAGGGATCATGTATGCACCACCGGCGATACCGATCCACACGACGAGCGACACCATGACGGCCTCCTTCGGGCCGATCCTCTTCGCTAGTGCCCCGAACATGAGCGCACCGAAGAACGCTATGAACTGGACGATCAGGAACGCTAGGGCGATGGTCTGAAGATCAAGATCGAGGGTGTCTTCCGCATAGGGGCCAGACACCGCGATCACCGTCCCCGTTCCCGAGTTGTAGAGGATGAAGGCGATAACGAACATCAACAGTTGCGGGAACTTCCCCAGCTTGCTCGTTGTGGCCACCGTCCGGTCGAATCCGATCCGTGCGTATGTTGACCAGCTGCGCTTCTCCGTTGTCTGTTCAGGGTCGTCCGGTAGGCGTGCCAGGGCAAAGAGACTGAACCCGATCCACCACAAGCCCGATCCGAAGATCGCCAAGCGTGCGGCAAGAGTCTCGGTGAGCGTTGCACCAGGTTCGTCGCTCGAGAGGAAGATCAGCACGAGGGCGAGGAGCAGGTAGAGCCCGCCGCCGAGGTAGCCGAGTGCGAAGCCCTTCGATGAAACCCTGTCGATGGTGTCATCGGAGGCGATTTCTGGCAAGAAACCGTCGTAGAACACGTTCGCTGCAACGAAACCCAGCTGGCTCACAACGACGATGACAAGAAATAGCGCAACCTGGCCATCGGGGACGAATGGGATGATCAACGTGAATATGGCTCCGACGATCGCGAAGTTCCTCAGGAAACGCTTCTTGGCATCGGCGTAGTCTGCAACAGCCCCAAGTATCGGCATCGCGAGCAGCAGCACGATCGAGCCGAGACCGATCAGGATCGAGAAGAGCGCTTCGCCTGAGAGACCCCAGTAGGTGTCGCCCGTCATGATCGTTCCCGTGAAGAACGCACCGATGACCGCTCCGAATATCGTTATGTACGCCGAGTTCGCCCAGTCGTACATCGCCCATCCGAAGATGGTTCGCTTGTCGTTCCGTATCGTGGCAGGTGACGTCATGAGCGCCATCATACGCGGCACGCTCGCCGCTAGTTCTTCAGATTCACCGGTAGCCTGCCGACGTGCCAAGAATGTTCAAACATCGCATCGTTGTGCTCTCTCTTCTTCTCGTCATCGCACTGGTTGCCAGCGCGTGTACGAACTCGGGAAATTCCGACGATTCGTCATCCACTTCGGGTGTCACGGAATCTACGGATGTGGGTCCGACCACCACCACAGAGGCACCACTCACGACACTCCCATCTGGGGCGATCCCCGGGGCGAACTCGCCATCGATACCTTCCGATGTTGCCGAGACCATGCGTCAGGAGATCGGTGCGCTGATGCTCGACGCTGAGGAGAGCAGGGGATTGCCTTTCCTCTCCGTGCCCACAGTCACCATCCTGGATCCTGACGACTTCAGGCAACGGGTGAACACCGATCTCAAGGAGGACATCGACTCCGATGAACTCGCATCCGACGAAGCGTTGTACAAACTCTTGGGGTTGCTCGATGATGATGCGAACCTTGAAGCGATGCTGGTCGCTCTCTATACGGAACAGGTAGCCGGCTTTTATGACCCTGAGACCAAGGAACTGGTCGTACCAGTTTCGATCGATGGCATCACGCCGCTGCAGAGGGTTGTGATCGTGCATGAATTGGTGCACGCGCTCACCGACCAACACTTCGACTTCAATGATGAATATGAACGTCGCCTCGACGAGGGGACGGGCGATGATGCGTCTGGCGTTCTGGCCCTTGTTGAAGGTGATGCAACGTATCAACAGTTCCTGTTCCTCGAAGGCATGAGCCCCGCCGACGCCGTGCAAGTAGCGCTCGAGGCGATCGCTATCGATACATCAGTTCTCGATCTTGCTCCCGAGTGGATGCAGAAGGATCTCTCATTTCCGTACGAGCAGGGACTCGGCTTCGTTGGCGAACTTGTTGCAACGGGCGGTCTCAAGGGTGTCGATGAGGCGTATCAGGACCTGCCGCTCAGTTCCGAGCAGATTCTCGATCCGAACAAATACCTCAGATCTGAAGGACCAGACGATCTTGACCCGCTCGCGGTCTCACTCGACGGTTGGGATCTGTCAGATGAGGCCACGTTCGGTGAATGGGGTATCCGGACGCTCCTCACCAATACCGTGACTCCCGGAGCAGCCACGCAGGCTGGCGCGGGATGGGGAAACGACACCTACCGATTCTTCGAGCGTGGTGACGATGCAGCGATCGCCTGGAAGTACGCAGGCGAGACCGAGCAGGATGCCGAGGATCTCGTCGATGCTTTGATCCTGCACGCACGTGGCACGATGGGTGCCGGTGACTCACGCGAAGCCGGCGGGGGTTTGCTCTTCGACGGCGGTTCACCCTACGTGTTCATCGATCGTGTTGATGACGCCATATTCTTCATCGCCTCCACCGACCCCGCCGCGGGCGCGGATCTCCGAGAGCAACTCGGTCTGTAACGACCACCGCGTGCGATGAGGGATCCGATCCCGTCGCTGCACTCCTTGCTTGTGTCCCCAGTCCCCCTTTCAAGGGGGACGGCAGAGCGACGCAGTCGTGATGCAGGGGGATGGGAACTTGAGTCGTACAGCCGATGTTCGTTGGGCTCCAGAGACACAGCGTGACCCAGCGTTGCGGGAGCTCCCATCCCCCGAGCTCGAAGACTCGCTTGTCCCCAGTCCCCCTTTCAAGGGGGACAGCAGAGCGACGCAGTCGTGATGCAGGGGGATGGGGACTTGAGTCGTCCGGGCATCGTTGGTTGGGCTTCAGAGACAGAGCGTG
>JAMBLJ010000083.1 GCA_023336815.1 Actinomycetes bacterium | reverse complement strand
GCGCTGCCAGTGTTGCACCAGAAGAGGCTGGTCGATGTGTCTGTGCCACAACCGGTGTAGACGCTGATGCTCGAGTTGGCCTCGAGGGTGAGGTTCGATGGGAACGTGTATCGGTGGCTGGCCGATTCGTCCTTGAGAACCCAGCCGGACATGGCCTGGCTCTCCGAGCCCGTGTTCGTGATCACAGCCCATTCGCCGTTGAGGTTCTCGTTGTCGTTGCCAGGTGCGTCGTGCTCGATGTGGGTGATCTGGAGATCGCCTCCCGATACCGGACCGCAGGCATCAGACGCCCAGACTCCAAGCGAGGCATTCTCCGCACGGTCCTGGGCTGTGGCGAACACGTCGGTGTACCCACTGTCTGGTGGATAATCCCGTGCTAGTGCGAACCCGTCTGCAACAAGCGACTCGTTGACGAACGTACCGTCGTCGAGCCAGATGTAGCGGAGCAGTCGATTGTATTGGTCGCGGTCGTTGACGTCGCTCGTCATCGTGAAGACCTGCCCGGTGAGCAGTGTCGTGATCGCTGTTGTCGCCTCGGCTGCGAGACATTCGCCCGTTTCGGGTGTGTTGATGCCGATCAATCTGACCTTTTCGATTGCGCCGCTCGCGAACACAACACGTACGGTGTCACCATCCGTGACGGACGCGAGTGTCACGCGATCGGTTCCTGGAGATGGCACGAGCGTTGTCGGTGTCGTGGCCACTGTCGTCGTGGTTACGGGAGTACGTGTCGTCGACGTCTCGGAAGGGAATGTCGTTGATGAGGGGGTCGGACTGGCTGTTGGTACCGGATTGGCCACCGTGATATCTGCTGACACAGCGGAATCGATTCCTGCATCCGTCGTGTTAGCGGTCGAGATCGCCTCGTCGCTCGCCTGGGGCGCAACGAGTGCTGCCGCAGTGTTTACTACCACGAAGAGCCCGGCTGCGACCATGACGATCTTCTGCCAACGCCGTCGGCGCGTCCACCAGCTCATCGGCGAGCTCCCTGTCCGGGCGCGTTGTCATTGAGGTGGCTCACCTTCCACCGCTCCTACCTATAAGGGGTTCAACTCATCAACGGTTGGACGTTCAAGAGACCTGAGTGGTTCCCACTTCGGATGCGACTTTGCCCATCGCAAGGCAAGACTGATGGGGTTCGAGCGGAGGTTCGTTAGCTCCAGCGTCGCGGCCAGACGACATCGAGTGCGCCTGCAACGAACCTCCCGAGCAGCCAACCGAAGAGCACATCGCCGGGATAGTGCACGCCTGTATATACGCGCGAGAACCCGACCGCAGCGGCTGTCGCGTGTATCGGAATGTACAGCAGTTGGTATTCACCACCGATGGTGGCACTGAAGGCTGCAGCAGATGCGGTGTGGCCGGACGGGAACGACGATGAGTCCGGCTGTTCGATCCGTCGTTCTTCGGGGACACCGGTTGACGGTCGTGTCCTTCGCACAAGATTCTTCGCAGCGAGGTTCGCAACCGCCGACGTGATCCCGACTGCCACGAGCCCCTTTGCCGCTGCAATCCTGCCCTTCCTGCCGCCGAGTGCAGCGATGACAGCCGAGGTACCGATCCACAACACGGAGCGGTTCGCAAGGTTCGAGAGAGGAGGAAGTACCTGATCGAGCACCGGAGACTGCCAGCCAGCAACAGCTTGGAAGAGTGCGGAATCGGCTTGCTGGGCCTGTTCGAGTGCCTGCCGGTTGCTCTGGATCGTGTGGTCAGAAGGCTGGGTCATATCCGCTGAGTGTAGAAGCGGCGCAACGAGTGCTCACTACAGTTGCCTCATGCATGGAGGGAGACCACCAGGAGTCGCACATAGGGTTGCCGCTGGAACCTCACTGGTTCTGACGGGTCTGTTGTTCGTCTTTGCGCTGGTCCTTGCAATCGGGAACGCTCCCCTCCTGCTTGTTGCCTGGCTGGGAATGGCGACGGGTATGTTCGCCATGTCGTTCGGTCTAGCCGCTACCGGCGTTCGTCGTGTGATATGGCAGATTGTTGCGGCCATCAGTGGGCTCATCGTTGTGGCATCCCTCGTATGGATGGCGTTGGGTTCCTTTTGGGGATTCGTAGCGATCATCGTTACGGCCGCCGCTATCGGTGTCCTTGGATCGTTCGCTCTCCGTCAAAGTGCACCGACCCACGGAGACCTCGATTCTGTTCACCCTGTCCTGTTCGTCAACCCCAAGTCGGGTGGTGGCAAGGCGACAGAGGCCAACATCGCCGCGATCGCTCGGGATCGCGGTATCAAGGTCGTAATGCTCGAACGAGGTGACGACCTCACCGAACTCGCACGACAGGCGATTAGAGATGGCGCGGACGCCCTCGGTACGGCAGGTGGGGACGGATCACTCGGCTATGTGGCAATCGCCGCGATCGAAGCCGGCATCCCGTTCATATGTATCCCCGCAGGCACACGCAATCACTTCGCACGTGATCTCGGATTGGATCGTGCCGATATCGTTGGTGCATTGGATGCCTTCCAGGGTGAGCTCCGATCGATCGACTACGCAACGGTGAACGGACGTGGGTACCTCAACGTTGCGTCCATGGGCGTGTACGCGGAGACGGTCAGTGATCCCGCCTACCGCGATGCGAAGATCGCCACAGCTCGTGAAACCCTGCGATCGATCACACAGTCTGAGGAACGTTTCGATCTCCGGTTCGTCGACAGTGACGGTGGCCGTCACCCATCGGCGGACATCATCATGGTCAGCGTTGGTCGCTACCACGTCAAGGGCAACCTGGCGGATATCGGGAAGCGCTCGAGGATGGATTCGGGTGGGCTTGGTGTGCTCATCCTCGATGCACCCGAGCCTGTTGCCGCTATCGAAATGGCCACCCTTTCCATTGCCGGTGCGATCGACCGTTACCCCGGCTGGTTCCAGTGGGAGACCACCAGTTTCGAGGTCGAATCGGATGCACCGGTCCCGGTCGGCATAGACGGAGAGACGGTGTCGCTTGAACCGCCGCTGCGGTTCACCATTCACCCAGGATCATTGACGATCGCTGTACCGCATGGGACTCCGTATGGCCCGACGGTGAGCCCTCTCAGCAGGAACAACGGACTCCGAAATCTCTGGTCGGTGGTGCGCGGTAGACGATTCGATTAGGGATTCCTTCAACGCTCAGACGTCGATGAAGGTGATCGCGCCATCCTCTATGGCTATGTCGACGGTGCATCCTGTCCGCAACGCGGCGAACGTCCTGTCGTCCGCTACGATCACCGGACAGGATGTTCCATAGAGATCGTTCGCAACCAGGGCACCGAGTGCGATGATGAGATCCGGTTCCCTGAGAACAATCGCCGCCGGAGCCGTACCGATGCGTATCGCCTCCGCAAGCACCCCCGTGGAGGACGAGGACCCTCGACCCCGTGTCATTACCACGATGTGGTCAGTGAGCGACACGCCGAGTTGGGGATGGCGATGGTCGATGATGGCACCAGTCTTCGGATCGAAACCACCCCAGAAGCTCAGCGGTTCCTCGAGGCGCACCACGATCCCCTGTGCTTGACCCGGTACCAGAACCTCGATGTCAGATGCCATCCCAGAGCCCCGGGTTGCGAACGATGCGCCCTGCCATGGCAGAGGCAACACACTCTGCGAGGGAACCGAACACAACATCGACGCCGATGTTGCCCGGTGCGTACCAGGCCCATTTCGCGGAGTCCGTCATGACCACGCCGTCGATCTTCTTGACGATGGGTGTGACATAGGTACATGTATCCGTGACAACGGTGACACCCGATCGTTCGAATATGTCCAGCCACCCGCGTTGCTGCAACTCGGGTAGGGAGTCCCGTCCGGTGCTTGCATAGAACTCGATGTCGGGGTGGATCTTGGCTCCGTCGAGGAGAGTGATGAGCTGCCCAAAACCGTCGAGCGAGAGGTGAGGAGTGCCGATAGCGATCGCACGAAGTGGCAGGTCGGATCGTGTGGTCAGTTGGTCACGCGCCCCTGCGATGTCCTGTGGTCGGATCTCGACCACATCGACATCGCCACCCTGTGAGGCTGCTTCGAGTGTTGGTGCTTCGGGAGTGACACCGATGGCATGGAAGAGCGCCACCGACCCGGACGACGCACTTGCAGCCCCGATCGCTTTGAGACGATCCTCAGAGGTAGAGAGCGGGATACCTTCGATGATCGGGACTTCGTTGCCGGATGACAACCCGATGAGATGTCCAAGTACCGGGTAGAACACGTCTTCCTCAAGGAGGGACGGCGGAATATCCGCCAGCCGGTACAGCCGCGTGCCCCTTCTCCCTTCATCGAGGTGGAGGCCTGCGGCAGGGACTCGTCCCGTGATCGCACACGAGATGTCGATGAAGTCCCCGTACCGGTTGGTGCGTGCGCCGAGAACCGAATTTGCGAATACGATCGCGTTCGATTCTGCCCACGCGATCTGGTCGCCGAAGACGGGCCGCTCGGGTAGTTGGTACGGCGCACACGTCCAGGTTTGCCTGCCACCCATATCGACATAGGCGCGAACGAGTTGCTGTGCCGATGCCAGCGTGGCGGGGTCACCCTGGTTCAGTTCGGGATGAAGCAGGTCGAGCGACGCAACATTCAGCGTTGTCGGCACCGAGACCTTCGCGCCGCCGTCACGAAGGCGTTCGGCGAAGTCGAGTCCGGCCTGCCCGTTGTAGATGCATGAGTCGACATGGGCACTCACCACATCGATGAGATGTGTCGCCCGCAATGTCTCTGCGGCGCTGAGAACGATTTCCATGGCGAACCGCGCGCCAGGACCGAACTCGCCAGCGACGAATCCCTGGTCGCGTTCGGTCAGATCGAGCATTCGGTCAGCATACGACCGGTGCGTCGACGTGACGGCGCGAGACAACGGTCGGATGTGCGTCGATGGTCCACTGTCGTTGCGATCGTCCCTGTTGTTTCTGTGTGACGGTCACGTCGCGGCTCTCGGTGGAGGTGAGTCCATGGAACATGTATACATCGGTCACTTTCTGACCCGGATCGAGGCAGCGCGACGGCTCGGTGTTCCTTCTCAGGATGTGAGCGAACGTGATGACCTGCTGCGGGTAGGTGGCACATGGCTTGAGGAGGTGTACTTCGAGTTCCAGTTCACCACGTTGGGCTTTCGCGATGATCTTGGGCGTATCGTCCGCGAACTGCGACGGACATTCGACGACGTGACGATCTCGGATTGGCTTGCCCAGCCGAACCGCCTCCTACGCTCAGCTTCACCGTTGCAGTGGCTTGCAAGTGATCTGGATGTACGCCTGCTGTCGAGAGCGGCGACGGTCGCTGGCCCGGTGTGACGTCCACCCCGGCGACTCCTTGCAGCTCGTCCGTGGTGGTGCGATCCTGGCGTACGTCTCAGAGGGAAAGAATTCTCTTGACCTCGAGTTGACTTGAGGTCATACACTCGACGTATGAACTATCAGAACAAGCCAGCAGCGTGCACGATATCTCTCCGCGATGCCAACGAACAAAGTGTTGTCTGGGAAACGCTCATCGAGAGAGCGACATCCACCGAGCGAATCGAACAAGGTGTCGTCCTCACATTCGACAGGGGTCTCACCGCCCAGGTCGAGGACCTCGTGGATATCGAAAGGCGGTGCTGCTCCTTTCTCGATTTCGCCATCGATCGGTCAAGCGACGGGATCCGACTGGTCGTCTCAGCAGCTGATGCTGCCGGTCTCAAGGTCATTCACGATGCGCTTGGAGTGTCAGCGGCATGACTTCCACGGAGCTCCTTCCGATCGGGTCTGTCGCAGCATCGACGGGGGCAAGTGTTTCCACGGTTCGGTACTACGAGGAGATCGGCATGATCTCGGTCGCCAGCAGGGTCGGTGGCAAACGACGTTTCCATCCTGAAACCGTCGGTCGAGTCAGCTTCATCAGACGAGCCAAGGAGGTCGGCTTCTCGCTGGGGGAGATTCGCTCGATCCTCGACGACGAAGCAGGTGGCTGGCTTGGTGTCGTCGAGGACAAGATCGATGAACTCGACCGTCGACGTGGGCGGCTTGAACTGATGATCGCGATGCTCAAGGAGATGCGAGATTGTGGCTGTGAAGCCGTGGCATCATGCCCGAGAAGCGACGACTTCGCTCTTGAACCAGAATCATCTTCTTCGGTGGCAACCCCGTGAGGACATCCAAACTATGGATGTGGGTCCTTGGCGCGGTCTGTGGCGCCGAACTCGTCATCGCCGCAACCATCGGAGGCTTAGGTATTGGCGCCTTCTTTGGTCTCGAAGGAGCCCTGGTGGGTCTCATTGCCACCACCACGATCGCCCTGCTGGTCGCCCAACGCCTATCCACATGACCCGCTTGGGGTCTGCTGTCTGAGTTCTGCTGTCTGCTACGAAATGCACGCACCCTCAGCACCATGTCGTGGATCCTGTAGCCGGATCGCTGTCACCACCGCTGCGAGCATTGCGATGGCATCGATCACAAGGATGACCGCAAGGGGCACCCACGTCACGACGATGCCGATTGCAAGGGGAAGGAGGGCGAGGGGAGCGACGAGCGTGCCGTGGAGTGCAACACACGTCGCGCGGAGGTGGTCGGGTGCCATCTCGAGGATGAAGTTCGCGTACCCGAGACGGAGCCCACTCATCGTGGCTCCGACGAGGAAGAACGTGATGAGGAGAACTCCAGGACCAACGATGAGCGCTGCAAGTGCAGCGAGGGGTGCACCGAAGCCCGCAATCGATGTACCTATGAGGACGGTGCGGTTTCCGAACCGATCGCCGAGATACCCCCAGAGCAGATTCGACGACGCCGCTCCTGTCATCTGCGCAGCGAGGTAGAGCCCAACCGCTGCCTGTGACACACCGACGTCGTTGAGGGCGAACAACACGAAGAATGGTGCGGAAAGGACGAGGACTGCAGTCAAAGCGCGTGCGGTCACGAGTCGTCGGAAATTGGTATTGATCTTCGTCAGGTGAACTGCCCTGTCGAACGCTTCACGGAGGGACTCCGTCTGCCGTCCATGGGCCGACGGGGGCTCTTTGACGATGGTGATACCAACGAAGGCGATGAGGAGGAAGAAGGCTGCGAGCCCGAAAATGAGACCGTAGTTGAGCGGGTACGGGATACGCTCAGGGTCTGCGAGGATCCACGCCACGACCCACCCGGCTCCGATGGCGAGCGTGTACCCGATGAGCTGTTTCCATCCGATGAAGCGACCGCGTCGTTCCGTAGGGATCGCCTTGGCGAAGACATCGGCGTAGACGACGGATCCCACACCGCCTGCCAGGGAGAACGATGCGAAGAGGCCAACGAGCAGGATCAGGACGAGTTCGGGCCGGTCGAGGGCGAACATCGCTGTGACGACTGCGAGCAGGCCCCATGACACCCACCGCGTCGTGATGATCCACATGAGGATCGGTTTCTCGTATGCCCGATCCTCGACGTGGTAGGCCGTGAACAGTTGGGGAACGACCTGGCCAAGCTCCTGCGCTACGACCATCACACCTATGACGACGGTCGAACCTGTCAACGTCGCGATGAACGATGGGAGCACGGTGTTGATATTGGAGAAGGCTTCGGAGAGTTGAAAGAAGACGCCGTGTATGAGCCCGCCTGCGAAATTCCGCCGGTAGTCGGTTGGCCTCGCCGCACCGTCGCGCTGCACCGTCTTCATACCCCCTAGGGTATCCGTTTCTGGCGGCACCGACAATCCAGGCGATTGCGAATCGCCGATGCACCTACCGGCGCGTCGTGCCTCGAGACGCACCGGCCAGGAACCGAGAATCGTGTCGGTGGTCCCGGCTAGTGTCGTCGCTGTACCACATCGATGAAGGGAAGCATCATGGATCTCGGACTGTTTTCAGTGAGCCTCGCCGTCAAGGATCTCGAGGTTTCCAGATCCTTCTACAACAAGCTGGGGTTCGCAACGGTCCACGCCGGAGAGAACTACGAGGTGCTCGCCAACGGATCGACGTTGATCGGGCTCTTCCAGGGTATGTTCGAGGACAACATCCTCACGTTCAATCCCGGTTGGGGCGAAGGCGGCTCGACGCTCGATGATTTCACCGATGTGCGAGCTATCGCCAAACAACTGACGAAGAGCGATATCGAAGGTGTCGAGGACAGCACAGGCGAATCGTCATCTGGTCCGGCGTATCTCACGCTTGTCGATCCCGACGGAAACGCGATCCTCATCGACCAGCACGTGTAGCCGAGTGTCGTGAACCGAGATTCCTGGTTCCGGTCCGCGAAAAGAGTCCGTTCCGTTGCGTCGTACTGAGTGAGTACTCACTCAGTTACACTGTCGACGTGCCAGCGAACCAGACCCGTGCGAAACCGATGTCTCCCGACGACCGCCGTAGGGCGATCGTCGAGGCCGTGATCCCGCTCATACTCGACAGGGGCACGGGTGTTACGTCACGCGAGATGGCCGAGGCTGCCGGCGTTGCGGAGGGCACGATCTTCAGCGTGTTCCCTGACAAGGGTGCGATCCTGACGGAAACGGTCAAGTTCAGTCTCGACCCCTGTCCAGTCGAACAGGCCCTTGCTGACATCCCGCAATCGGATCCGATGGAGAAGCAACTCGAGTCCGCTGTTCGGATCCTCGCCGAACGGAATCACCGATTCGGATCGCTCATGGGTGTTCTGAGGGCGATGCACACGGGCGATCACGCCCACGCGAAAGACGTTCGTGCGTTCGTGGTCACGTCGAACGACAAGATCCTCGCCGCTCTGACAGAGCTTCTCCGCCGTAACACCGACCGGTTGCGCACGGATCCTGGGAAGGCGGCTGTCACGTTGCGTGGCTTCGTCTTCGCCAACGCTCACCCGATGATGACGACACCCGACGCGCTGAGCGCCGACCAGATCGTCGACATGCTCATGTTCGGCATCGCAGATGAGACGGCGGACGATCGCTGATGCTGATCACGATCCTCCGACGTTTTCTCGCGCCGTACAAGCGTGAGATCGCCATCGTTGTAGCACTCCAACTGGTCGCCACGATGGCTGCGCTGACGTTGCCGAGCCTCAATGCCGACATCATCGACAAGGGCGTCCTCACCGGAGATACGGGCTACATCATGCGGATCGGTGCATGGATGCTCGGGGTGTCTCTCGTTCAGGCGATCGCAACGATCACAGCCGTCTACTTCGGTGCACGCACCGCCATGGCTTTCGGTCGAGATGTCCGGTCAGGGTTCTTCCACAGGGTCATCGCGTTCTCCAGCAGGGAGATGGCACGTTTCGGTGCTCCTTCGCTGCTCACCCGCAACACCAACGATGTTCAGCAGATCCAGATGCTCGTGCTCACGACGTTCACGATGCTCGTTACCGCACCGATCATGATGATCGGTGGTGTGTTCATGGCTCTCCGTGAGGATGTTGGCCTGTCATGGCTCATCCTTGCCCTTGTCCCGGTCCTGTCGCTGATCGTGTGGTTCATCCTCTCGCACATGGTGCCGGGTTTCAGGGTCCTCCAGACGCGACTCGATACCGTCAACAAGGTTCTTCGTGAGCAGATCACCGGCATTCGCGTCGTGCGAGCATTCGTGCGTGAACCGTTCGAGACCGATCGATTTGGCGATGCGAACAAGGATCTGACCGATGTGTCGATCAGTGTCGGCCGTTGGATGGCAGCCATCTTCCCGTCTGTCATGCTGGTGATGAACCTCTCAAGTGTTGCCGTCCTGTGGTTCGGAGCGTTCCGTATCGACTCAGGAGCGATGCAGATCGGTTCCCTGACAGCCTTTCTCACGTACATCATCCAGATCCTCATGTCGGTGATGATGGCCACGTTCATGCTCATCATGCTCCCACGGGCATCCGTCGCGGCTGATCGCATCGGTGAGGTGCTCGACACCGAACCATCCGTTGTCCCTCCCCTCAATGGTGTGGTCGAGCTCCCTCGCCACGGCGTTGTCGAGTTCGATCGGGCTGGGTTCCAGTATCCAGGAGCGAAACATGCCGTGTTAACCGATGTGTCCTTTTCGGCGCTCCCCGGGCGAACGACAGCGATCATCGGATCGACGGGTGCAGGAAAGAGCACCCTCGTCAACCTCATCCCGCGCCTCTTCGACGCTACCACGGGCAGAGTTCTGGTCGATGGTGTCGATGTGAGGGATATCGATCCCGACGTGTTGTGGGGCAAGATCGGTCTCGTACCCCAGACCGTCTATCTGTTCTCCGGGACCATCGCCTCGAACCTCAGGTATGGCAAGCCGGATGCAACCGAACACGAGATGTGGGAGGCCCTCGAGATAGCTCAGGCGCGTGGGTTCGTGGAGGCGATGCCAGATGGGCTCGATGCACCCATCGCACAGGGTGGAACGAACGTCTCGGGCGGCCAGCGCCAGCGCATCGCGATCGCGAGAGCGTTGATCAGGCGTCCGGAGTTGTACGTCTTCGATGATTCGTTCTCCGCCCTGGACGTCGCTACGGATGCGCGGCTGCGGTTGGCTCTCAAGGAAGTGACATCGAACGCGACGGTCATCATCGTGGCGCAGCGTGTGGCAACGATCATCGACGCCGACCAGATCGTCGTGCTGGAGAACGGCGAGATCGTTGGCCTCGGCACGCACTCCGAGTTGCTTGACACGTGCGTCACGTACCGCGAGATCGTCGACTCACAGCTAGCGGCGGAGGTCTCATGAGCTCTCCACCAACGATGAAGAAGACCGAGAGGGTCCAATCCGAGGGCGGTCCCGGGCACGGTGGTCCCTTCGGCGGAGGCATGGTAGGTCAGAAGGCCATGAACTTCGGTCCGTCGATGAAACGACTGATCGGGCGGCTGCGACCCGAACGGCTGAAGGTGACCCTTGTGATCATCGCAGCGGTTACAAGCGTCGCATTTGCATCCCTCGGCCCGAGGATTCTTGGATGGGCAACCGACATCATCTTCTCCGGCCTCGTGGGGAAGAGCACACCTGCTGGTTTGACGAAGGAGCAGGCCATCGAGGCGGCGAGGACGGCAGGGCAGGATCTTGTCGCGACGATGATGACCGGTGTCGACTTCATCCCTGGCGAAGGTATCGATTTCTCGGCGCTTGGAACGGTGCTTCTTCTCGCTCTCGGTCTGTATCTCGCGTCCGCCCTCTTCCAGTTCCTCCAGGGATACCTCATCAACGATGTAGTGCAGAGCACCATGCTGCGTCTGCGCACCGAGGTCGAGCTGAAGATCAACCGGCTCCCCTTGAGCTACTTCGATCGATCCCCGCGCGGTGAACTCCTGAGCAGGGTCACCAACGACATCGACAACGTGTCTCAGAGCTTGCAACAGACGATGAGTCAGCTTCTCAATTCGTTGCTCACCGTCATCTTCGTCCTTGCGATGATGATCCTGATCTCGCCCACGCTTGCGCTCATCGCACTTGTGACGATCCCGCTCACCGTCGTGGTCGCTGCGCTCGTGATGAGGAAGTCCCAGAAACGATTCGTTGCACAGTGGCGTCGTACAGGGAACGTCAATGCACAGGTCGAGGAGGCGTTCAGTGGTCACGCCTTGGTGAAGGTGTTCGGACGTCAGCGTGAGGTGCAGGAAGCGTTCGAGGTGGAGAACGAAGAGCTGTTCAAGGCCAGCTTCGGGGCCCAGTTCCTGTCGGGGCTCATCATGCCGATTGCGATGTTCATCGGGAACCTGAACTACGTGATCATCGCCGTCGTCGGTGGTCTGCGTGTTGCTAGCGGAACACTGAGTCTTGGTGATGTGCAGGCCTTCATCCAGTATTCACGACAGTTCACCCGCCCCATCACCCAGATCGCATCGATGGTGAACCTACTCCAGTCGGGTGTTGCCTCTATCGAGCGGGTCTTCGAACTGCTCGATGCGCAGGACGAGCCTTCGGATCGTGGACTCGCCGAGATGCCAACGGTGAGTCATGGCCGTGTCGCATTCGAGAACGTCTCGTTCCGGTATGACGATGATCAGCCGCTGATCGAGGAAGTGAGCTTCCATGTCGACCCAGGCCAAACGGTGGCGATCGTCGGTCCGACCGGTGCGGGTAAGACAACGCTCGTCAACCTCATCATGCGTTTCTACGACCTCGATGCGGGCCGGATCACCCTCGATGGCGTAGATATCGCAACGATGCGCCGCAACGATCTTCGCTCCCAGACAGGCATGGTGCTCCAGGACACATGGCTCTTCGGCGGCACGATCAGAGAGAACATCGCATACGGTCGGCTCGATGCAACGGAGGACGAGATCCTCGAGGCTGCCCGTGCAACGTACGTGGATCGCTTCGTCGGTGCTTTGCCAAAGGGGTACGACACGGTGATCGACAACGAGGGTGGAACCGTGAGCGCCGGGGAGAAGCAACTCATCACGATCGCCCGCGCCTTCCTCGCTGATCCGGCGCTTCTCATCCTCGATGAGGCAACGAGTTCGGTCGACACCCGGACAGAGGTGCTCGTTCAGAGGGCCATGTCCGCGTTGCGGGCGGATAGAACGAGTTTCGTGATCGCCCACCGTCTCTCGACGATACGCGACGCCGATCTGATCCTTGTCATGGAGGACGGTCACATCGTCGAGCAGGGCAACCACAGAGAACTGCTCGACATCGAGGGCGCCTATGCCCGTCTTTACGAGACGCAGTTCACCGGGCCTGACCCACGCAACGGACACGCAGTCCGCCATCCAGCATCATCGGGAACAGGGCCGGAGGGCAGTCCGCCACGTGCCTGAAACGATCATCGTTGGTGGAGGCGTGTCCGGTCTTGCATGTGCGAGGCAATTGCACGATGCCGGTCGATCGTTCCTCATCGTCACGGAGGACATCGGTGGTCGCGTTCGCGCATCAGCCGACGGGTCGAGCAATCTCGGCGCCTACTACGTGACCCGCGATTACGAGCACGTCGGAAAGTTCGTTGACAGGGGGAGACGGATCAGGCGCAGCGAGATCCAGAGGGGTCGCCGTGACGGATCGTTCACGCGGGGAGACCTCCAGCTCCTGACCCACCCCATCGAGACCCTCCGATTCCTCGT
>JAMBLJ010000082.1 GCA_023336815.1 Actinomycetes bacterium | reverse complement strand
CATCAGGATCTCCACCCAGCCCATCCAGCGTTGAGTCAGATCCGAAGGCACTGCCATCGACGATTGAGCGCTACGAGGCCAGCAGTTCGTGAACCGCTGCCTCGAGAGCACCGTGGAAGTCTGGCAGCGGAGCCAATCCAAGGGCCGCAATCCGCTCGGAGTCGAGGACCGAGTTCAGGGGCCTTGCTGCCTTGGTTGGGTAGTCGGCCGTTGTACACGGCGCAACGCGATGAGGGTCCAATCCGGCGATGTCGGCAATCGTGCGAGCAAGTTCGTACCACGATGTCGTGCCAGCATTCGCCATGTGAAGGATGCCGGTCACGCCAGCATCCAACGCACGCATCGTCCCAACGACAAGATCATCCACAAGTGTTGGGCGGCCGTGTTGGTCGGCGACCACAGTGACATCGCCCTTGGCAATGAGTTCAAGCATCACCGCTGCGAAGTTTCGATGCGTACCTGACATGACCCAGGAGGTGCGAATCACAAGTGAGTCGGCGTTCACGGCAAGCGCCATTTGTTCGCCCTCGAGCTTGGTTCGGCCGTAGGCATTGATCGGGGTAGTGGGATCCGATTCAACGTAGCTGCCGGGCTTGGTTCCATCGAATACGTAGTCGGTTGAGTACGTCACAAAACGTGCGCCAATGTCATGACAGGCAGCAGCCATCTCCCCAACGGCGGTGGCGTTGACAGCGAGCGCGATATCTTCCTCATCCTGTGCCCGATCAACAGCCGTGTACGCGGCACAGTTGATCACGGTATCTGGGCGGAGGGCTCGGACTGTCGTACCGGCCGCATCGGGTTCCGACAGATCAAGCAATGAGCGGTCGAGGTACTCTGCGCGATCTCCGAGCCGCTTCCTGAAGGCAGTACCGAGCTGACCTGATGCTCCCGTTACGAGGATCAACGGCTCGGCACACCTTCGGCGAGGATGCTCTCAACGTATTCGCGGTATGCAGATTTCGGCATGGCCTGCACGACCGAAGCCAGCTGTTCCGCCGAAACGAATCCCATTTCGAGCGCGATCTCCTCGAGACAGGCAATCTTGAGTCCCTGTCTATGCTCGATCGTTGCAATGAAATTCGACGCCTCGAGCAGACTCTCGTGAGTGCCCGAGTCCAGCCAGGCCACTCCCCTGCCGAGCCGATGGGCCCTCAGTTCATCCATCGCGAGGTACGCGAGGTTGAGATCGGTGATTTCGAGTTCCCCCCTGGCAGATGGTTGCATCTGTTTGGTCATCTCGACGACTCGCCCGTCGTATATGTAGAAGCCGGGCACTGCAAGATTCGACTTCGGATGCTCAGGCTTTTCTTCGAGCGAAATCACCCTTGATCCATCCAATTCGACCACTCCGTACCTCTCAGGATCCTTGACGGGGTAGGCAAACACCACTGCGCCTGCCTCGAACGAAGAGACCAGGACATCAAGGCCCAGATTTCCGTAGAAGATGTTGTCGCCGAGAATGAGTGCGACTGACCCACGCGCGATGAACTTCTCACCAATAATGAACGCCTCGGCGATTCCACGAGGCTCGCTCTGGACCGCGTAGCTGAGTTCGATGCCCCACTGCGAGCCATCCCCGAGTAGTGACTCGAACCTCGGGATGTCGTGCGGTGTCGATATCAGCAGAATCTCCCGAATACCCGCCTTGAGGAGAGTTGCCAGCGGGTAGTAGATCATCGGCTTGTCGTATACAGGCTGCAGTTGCTTGCTCGCCACCCTCGTGATGGGATCCAAGCGGCTTCCCGCTCCGCCTGCCAGGACGATCCCCCTCATGAGCTTCCCTTCAGCGGCTTCCACCAGTCGGGCCGATCGCGGTACCACGAGACAGTGTCTTCAAGGTGCTCGTCGAAGGTGTGCTGGGGCTTCCATCCCAGAGCCCGCAGCTTCGACGAATCGACGGCATACCTGAGATCGTGTCCGAGGCGGTCGGTGACGCGTTCGATCATGGACTCATCCTCTCCAAGCGCCGAAAGGATGCGATAGGTGAGATCGAGATTCGTGAGCTGAGCATTCGCTCCAATGTTATAGATCTCGCCGGGCTGGCCCTCGTCAACGAGCAGGCGGACGGCCGAGTTGTGGTCATTCACATGCAACCAATCTCTCTCGTTCTGACCGTCCCCATAGAGGGGTACCCGCTTCCCATCAAGAAGATTGGTCACGAAAAGTGGTATCACCTTCTCTGGAAACTGGTACGGCCCATAGTTGTTTGTGCACCTCGTCACGATCACGTCGTAGTCGTAGGTCGTTGCATAGGAAAGGGCAAGTAGATCGGAGCCGGCCTTGGACGAGGAGTACGGAGAAGACGGATCGAGCACAGCGGTCTCGTCCGGGAATCCTTCAGCAATCGAACCGTACACCTCGTCCGTCGACACGTGCATGAATCGGCCAACACCGTGCCGATACGCGGCATCGAGGAGCACACCTGTACCGACCACGTTCGTCTCAAGAAAAACAGCAGGACCCGCGATCGAGCGATCTACATGACTCTCCGCTGCGAAGTGCACCACAACGTCATGCCCTGGCATGATCTCATCGACAAGCTCGTCGTCACGGATGTCACCCTTGACGAATCGGTGTGCGGGGAATTCGTTGAGTTCGTCGATCGTCAAAGGAACGCCCGCATAGGTCATTGCATCGAGATTGGTGACCATCACATCAGGCTCCTCGATGAGTAGCCTTCGGACAAAATTCGAGCCGATGAAGCCAGCTCCGCCGGTGACCAGGAACCTTCTTTTCACGTGCGTCTCCTCCTCGGTGGGGCGAACATAGAATCGATCTCAACCGTGCTCACGCCGGATTCGTCCTGATCCGCGGTGTGAACCTTCTCGCGAACTCGCCAGTGCTCACCT
>JAMBLJ010000081.1 GCA_023336815.1 Actinomycetes bacterium | reverse complement strand
TCGTAACACCGAATCGGAGCTCACGTGGGAGGACATCGTCGACGTCAACTGCCAGGCCGGTGATGTCCCCACCTCCTCCGGGGCATGTGACAAAGGCCCCGGCGCAGGCCATCCTCGGCCCTGCAACCCAGCCCGCATCGATCGCATCCCGTAACGCCACGTCGGTGAAGGCTCGCCAGGCTCCGATGTCTCTCACTGTCGTGAATCCGGCGCGGAGTGTCCCTTTGGCGTGTTTCACACCGAGCAGCGCATCCTGGGCACCGCTGCGCTGCACCACCGCAGCGTATCCCTGGCCATCGTCGAGAGGGATGGCGAGGTGGGTGTGGACATCGATCAGCCCTGGCAACAGGGAGATCCCTGGAAGGTGGGTGCCGTCATGTTCATCCGTGACGGTGACGGGTGACACATCCACGATTCGGCCGCTATCGATGCGGACCGCATGGTTCTCCAACATCTTGCCAGCTACCGAATCGAAGACGCGATCTGGTACGAGGATGTGTTGACTCATCCCGTCATCTAACCAGGTCCCAACCGCCGATGCTTGTCAGTTGAATCCAGGTGCGGACAGGGATCTTTGACCGCGAGAGTTGCCCATGGGCACGATGAGAAGGACCCCAACAATCCCGAAGCTGTTGCAGGAATGGCGGTCAGCACACGAGACGTCGAGGCGTACGCGGCAGGCGCCTTAGGAGGTTCACAGGAGCCCCTTGTCCTCCCCCTGCCGAGAATCAAGGGAAACATCTCCACCAACAAACAGATCAGGGGATCTTCCTCGCCGCAACGAACCGGGCGAACACGTGTCGCATGTCTGATCTCTGATCGAACTGCAGGTCTGCCGTCTCGTGGATCTCGAATCCCGCTTCCGAGATCGACCGTTCCAGGTCATCTACGGAGGAGAACTTCATGTAGGAGATGGCACGGACTGCACTGGCCATCGACAGCGCTCGGTTGGCCACTTTCATGACCGACTGACCCTTAGGCATACACGGCGTGGTAGAGAGGAACCAGCCGCCTGGCCTGACCAGCTCGTATATCCGATGGAGAGCCTCATCTCTATCGCGCATCACGTGCAACACCTGAGAGGTGAAGATGACGTCGAACGATTCAGGTTGGAGTGTGTCGGTGAATATCGAGGCCGCTGAGAAGCGAAGGTTCTCAAGCTCGTATCCGTCGGCTCGGTCTCTTGCGATCTCGACCATCCGTGGCGAGATGTCCAAGCCATGCAGCACCTTGACGTGAGGCGCGATCTCGAAGCTGAGTGCCCCGGTTCCACAGCCGTAGTCGAGGGTTATGTCGTCGCTGCCGAGGTATTCGAGTGATCGCTCAAGAATGGTCCGCTGGAGTTGCTGGTTGTCGACTTCCGTCTTGTTGTACGTTGCTGCTCGCCTATCCCAGAAGCGAGCGGATCTGGCTTCGGTACCGATCATGCTGGCCCGCTATGCGATCGGGGCGGTATCGAGACCAGCAGTTCCTCGGTGGCGAACCAGGGAGCGGAAGCGGCGTCTGGATCCCGACCGCGCCTGGTGGTCTCCAGGTCGATACCGGAATTGGCGCCTGCGACGATGGCTGTCGGTTGAACGGTCATGGACTCCTCGTTTCTTTCGCACCTGACATGAGGGCCTGCGCCCACAGCGTTGACGGCGCTACGCAAGAGCATCTCCTGCATGTGTGCTCGGCAGCGAATTTCGATACGTACGGTGTACGTGACATGCAGCGATCATACGTACGGTGTACGCTATATGCAAGTAGATTCTCGGAAACGGTTGACAGATGCCAGGCGAACAGAAAAGCCCACTCACGCGGACACGGATCGTGCGCGCTGCCGTTGAGGCCGCGGACCGCGACGGCATCGATTCGATCAGCATGCGAATCCTCGCAGCTGAGCTGGATGCAGGGACGATGTCGCTCTACAACCACGTCCGAAACAAGGACGAACTCATCGATGCGATGGTCGAGGACGTCGCTGCCACGATTGAGCATCCAGAGTCTGGCGCTGACTGGAAGCAGGGTGTACGCCAGATCGCCGTCTCGACACGGACGGTGCTGCACCGCCACGCCTGGGCGGTTGAGATGTGGTCGGTCCGGCTTCCAGGACCGCAACGCTGGGCATTGATGGAGGCCATTCTCAGCCAGCTCGCATCTGCCGGCCTACCCGACGACCTCAGCGACCTCGGATTCCACGCCGTCATCAACCACGTCCTCGGTCACACCCGCCAGGAGTTGGCAGCCGCTCGTTCGAACCCTGGAACACACATCCAGGACTTCGCCGCAGAGTTGGATGCCGACCGCTTCCCGCAGGTGATCGACCACCTCCACTACCACGCTGAGGACCATCCAACCCACGACTCGTTCCTGTTCGTCCTCGACCTCATCCTCGACGGTCTCGAAGGCCTCGCGCGCTGACTTCGATCGACGCATCGTCGCTGGTTGGAGAAGTCGCCGATCCTGTCGACCCGCACCGCAGTTTGTGACTGCCGCGTATGATTCCCTAGCTTCTCAACGCGCCCTTGTTCAGTTTCAAGTTCGAGGGCTTCTGAACCTCAGCCGGTGGCGATCAGCTCACTCGCACTGCGAAGGTCGTCAGCGAGACCGTTGATCCCCCATTGACCGAGGGCCTCGATCCTCCCTGAGTCGGGAGTCCGCAGACCGGCGATCGATTCCACAGTGGTCGTCTTGCCAGCCCCGTTGGGTCCCACGATGGCGAAGATCTCTCCCTGTTCCACAGAGAAGGACACATCG
>JAMBLJ010000080.1 GCA_023336815.1 Actinomycetes bacterium | reverse complement strand
TCGTCCATCCTCGCCTCGTGATCGGGAAGGTCACTGACTGAGACACGATCGGAAAGGCCTGTGCCCCGTTTGTCGAACGTGATGAGGCGTGCAAAGGAGGTGAGCCGGCGCAGGAACCGAGCCAACGCGGGGTCATCCCACATGAGCTCGATGTTCGAGATCCAGCCCGGCACATAGACGAGATCGATCGGCGCATCGCCGATCACCTGATATGCGATGCTGACGTCACCACTCTGTGTATATCGGGTCTCAGGCATGGGCCGAGTCTACGTGTCAGGACTTTCCCAGGGGGTTCTAGCGTTGGAAACGGCACGGCTCGGTGCGTTTCGAACGCCGGAACCCGATCCGCGGCGGCGTGCCCACTAGTCGATGCGGATGAGGGACGCAGGACCCTCGGTTGTGCCCCAAATCGTGCCGTTGTCGAACGCGAGTCCGATCACATTCGGAGCTCCGTGAAGAGCGATTGTGCGTGGTTCACCCTTCCAGGGTTCGTCCCACAACAGAAGCTCGGTTCCCGATTCTGTTTCTCGTGCCATGGCGATAAGGTCATTGCGTTTTGTGAAGTAGCCCACGAATGTCGAAGGGAACTCCTCCGCAATACTCCCATCGGTTGGATCGATCCGCAGGACACGTTTGCCGAAAGGCTCAGGGCACTCGTCAGTCAACCAGACACCTGACGCATCGACCATCAAGCCTCCCGGGCAGTTCAGCTCTGTAGTCGAGACGATCTCACCGGTCTGCGGATCGATCTTGAATAGGAACCCATCGAAACCTCGTCTCACGACTACCCATAGCCAACCGTGCCCCACCGCAACCGTGGCGTTGTCGAGGAAGTTGCCGGTGAGTGGGTAGTGATTCGCAGCCAGATTCGCTGTGGGATCGATACGTACCAGTTCGATGCCCTCAGTCGATCGGCGACGCTGGACGACCCAAACTGCAGTCTCACTGACGGCGATGCCGTGAGGAGCGCGGCCTGTCTTGATCGTTGCTTCGATCTCATTGGATGCCGTATCGACCCGGATGACGGTGGTACCCGGATAGTTGATCACGAACACCGATCCGAAACCCAGAGCGAGAGAGTATGCCGATGAGTTCGTGCCTTTGCCCCCGACGTCGAGTGTTGCGACTACTGCGTTGGTGCCGGTATCGACGCGGTACAGGATCCCGGTGTCGGCGCGCACCGTCCATGCTGACCCGTTTCCAACTGCGAGACCCGAGGCCCGTGGCGGCCTGAGTCCCAGGCCCGTCGTTTCAGGATCCTGTCCAATCTGGATGGTTGTTGAGATGTTTGGCAGGGGAATTGTTGTTGTTGCGGGTTGCATCGTCGTTGTGACAGTGCCCTCCGGTTCTCGAGTCGTTGTCGAGGGCGTCGCACTCTCGCTGTCAGAGGATGCGGGTTGCCGGATCAGGTTCGTTGATGCGGCCGGCGTTGAGGGACGCTGCGATGCCTGTTCGAAAATCGTTGTGTACGGTGCCGAGGCGGCACTGAGGGCGCCTTCCAACCTATTCGTTCCCCCTCCGCTTGCCGCTAAGGCTGCGCCCACGATGACAAAGACGAGTCCGGCAATCCCGACTGCCACTGGAAGCGCCAGCAAGCGTGGGCGTGACAGAACAGCGGGTTCCTGTTGTGGTTGACTCGACGCGTCTACCTCGTGTGTTGTGTGTTGCGTCGTCAAGAGAGGAGGGGGAGATGGTGGAGGCAACGAGGCAGGTTCTTGTGCGTGACCATCTTGCGAGGACTCTGCCTGGTCAAGACGGGTTCCGCAGTGACTGCAGAACAACTCACCTGCCCCCACATCGCTCCCGCAGGCGACACACGGAACCGCTATGTGCGTTCCGCAGCTCGGGCAGAACCGCGATCCTGACTCGATGCTGTGGTTGCATGATGGGCAGCGATATGTGCCCCCCATGTCAGGCGTCCTCATGCCTGCGGCGAAGCGCGCCGCGTCCTGCCAGTACGGAGGTGACGATCAGGAGGATTCCTCCAATACCCAACAGCAGGGGCCAGACAGCGGCGGTCCATCCACCCGCCGTTTCCTCAGGTACAAGGTTCACGGCGAACGTCGGAGCGGCATCATCGCCCCGTGCCTCGACATCCGCCCAGAAGGTCTCGATGTCGAACGATCCAGCGATCGTCGGCTCGTAGCCCGCAGCAACCGCACCAAGTATCACTGTGCCACCTGCCTCGGTTCCCGGAACCGAGACGTGGACGCGCCCCTGTGCGTCTGGGGTCGCGAGATAGCTGTAGCCCGGACTGTCGGGGAGCAAGATCTGAACGATCACGCGTGACTCGATCTGTCCGGTGTCGACGGTCATCATCGTTCCCGAAAGGGGAGGAGTGTTGCGCCGCGGAATGAACTCGGGGAACCCGGCCCGTGCAGGATGGTCCGTCATGCCTGGTGTCTCTGTGTGGAAACTCCGATCGCCGTTCGAGTCACCGAAGAACCCGTGAGCGACGAAGATCTGATCGATGTCATCCATCCCGTTGTCGTCCCCATCCCTGCCGCCGTACGCGCTCGAGAAGGCGGTATAGAGGTCAGCGACATCGAACATGTAACCGTTGCTTTCGGGTTGGGTGCTCGTGTAGACCACAATGGTGTCCCAGACCTCCTGCAGCGTGAGATCGACAGGGTCGTCGTCGGTGCCAACGTCACCGGGTCTCCCCTCGAATGCGACCAACTCGACACTGTCCCACGTGACTTCAGGTGGAACGACGGCTGCAAAGAACCCTCGTCCGCCGTCTCCAGGCAGATCCCATGGCAGGGTGACCGCCCACACGGTTTGCACAACCGATCCGTCCTGGCGGAACTCGGCAGCCACCATGGTCTGTTCGCTGTAGTCGGTGCCGAGAGGCGAACCGTTCACGACCTCACCGACGATCACAGTGCCGAGCGCAGGATCGGTGTACATGTCGTGCCAGGCAACGGACAGCTCAGGTAGTTGGCGGCCTCGCCCGTAGTCCTCGGGGCCGTCCTCGAGGTCGAGGAGGAGACCGGCGATCGCGAACTCTTCTGCCTCACCGGCGCCGAGCCAGGGTCGGTAGTCCCACTCGAGGTAGTCGAAGTCCGTGTAGATCGCCGGGAAGGCTTCCTGGTCGATGTGCTTGGACACCATCACGGCGAAGAACTCGGCGAACGCTTCCACCCAGGAGTCTGATGACGATGGGTTCACGTAGTAGCCGCCATGGTTGACTCGCTCTGTGGGCTTCGGTGCCTTGTTTGCGAAGGCATCCGCAAGGAAGTGGTGCCCGAACTCGTGGTATTCACGGTTCTTTGGCCAGCCCGGATCGCTGAGCAGGGTTGCATCGTCACCGAATGCGATGAAGGCTGACATTGCGGAGCAGCGCTCACCGTTGCTGTAACTGCCGCACCAGAACGCCGCCTCGTCTTCGATGTCGAGAAAGTCCGATGCGAACACATTCACGGAAAGCGGATTCTCGTTGTCGAGGTCTTGATCGAGCAGATCGGCCAGACGAATCGCCTTGTGGATCTGGTGGTAGATCTCGGCAATGTCGTCCCATCTGGCTGGATCATCCGGAGACTGTGGCTGGTAGTTGTCCGGGATATCGCCGAGGCGGAAGTTCCGTTCCACGAGGCCGGAGGTGCCGCATTCGTCGCCGAGGATGATGGGGTCGGATCGCAGGTCAGACTGGAAGAGTGCTTCGTCGATGATCTCGAAACGTGCTGGGTCGTGGGACACGTCGCGGAGTGTCAGCAGTACCTGGACCTTGTCCTTGTCGATATCGAAACCTGCGGGGAGATCGTCGCTGACGACGAGGATGTCGAAGAAGCCGTCCCGGTTGGTGGGAGCAGCAGCGATCTTGGTTCTTGTTCCCTCGAGGATGATCGATATATCAACGTCGGCGAGGGCGTGGCCATCCCTGTCTGGCGGACCAAAGGGACGCGCTCCGGAGTCCGTGACAGTCCCTCGTAGGTAGCAGGCCAACGGTTCAGCCATCGTCGTCGTCGATGCTCTCGTTGTTGTCGGTGGTGATGTGGTGGTGGGTGGCGCCACATCTGCCTTGTACACCCATTCGACAAGACACGAGGCGCAGTTCCAGTAGAACGCCTTGATCACGATCTCTGCGTCATCGCTCCACGGAGACGGAACGGTGAACTGTGGTGAGACCGATCCGCTCGACGGGGCGGTTGGCGAGTTGATGGTTATTGCAAAGTACGACTCTCCCTCAAGGGTCACCCCATCGGCGCGGAACTCGAACTGCTCGCCCGCAGTCCATGGATCGAGCGCGGATCCGGTGGCCGATCCAGAGGCGTCGAGGGTGACCACCTCTCCTGGAGTCAGTACAGAAGGCGGCGTATCGAACGATGTCTGACTCGTCATGTTCCAGTGCTCGAGCTCATAGTCGACGTCCCGGTTGTGGCTCGAGATGCTCGTTGCGGTGATCGTGTAGCGCTGGAACTTGCCCTCGAACCTTGGTTCGTTGAAATACTTGGGAGTGCCACCTGGCCCAGCCACGAATTCGGTCTGCTCGTTGCCGGGATTGATACGAGTTTCGCTGAGCACCCACGTGTCGCCAGTCGCGGTAGCTGGCGCAGTGTTTGTCTGGTAGGTCGCAATGGTCACAAAGCCTGCGACGACGGCGACCAGCAGCCAGCGCGTCGAGCGTTTCCACAGGCGACGCGTGGCGGCTCCGTCGGCGACAGGGTACGTCGATCCTCCCACGGATCTTCCTTCCAACGCTAGAGGTCGCTATCAAAACCATAGCAGCCAGCTAAGGAACTCAATAGAGAGATTTCTCGAATCCTTGGCGGCGGCTTTGGTGCGCATGCAGGATGCTGGGTACGTCCTTCTTCACCTGTTGTCATGCCACACCCATCTGGGACTGGCGATGTTGCCCGGTGGAGGCGACTTCAACGTCTAGGGTTGCCGCACCGAGGGGTGGTGGATGCCGAATGCCGGATGTGCAGAACTGGACGATCGAGCAGTGGGATGATTGGTATCAGTCGGTGGTGGAACCGGGTTGGAGGGTCGAAGACGCCTCAATGGCTGCTTCAGAACCCGACCTGAAGGGTCTCTATGAGATCGAAAACTACTATGGACCGCTTTCCGACAAGTATCCACCGGAGCTCGTCTCGAGTTTCATGGAGATACGCCACAACTACGATCATGGAGGCGGGACCCCCGGTTCGATGGCGTTTGCCTTCCTTGAGATGCCCAAGGAGTCACGGATCCGGTTCTATCAGCAATGGCAGGAAGCGTTCGGAGATCCTGGAGCGGCGACTGCCGAGCAAGCCGAATGGGCAGACCCAGCCGCGGTCGGCACGATGGTTTCGCTTCCCGACGGCAACGTCGGTGACCTATCGGACCAGGAGTTCGAGACCACCGACGGCACATTCATCCCAGCACCCAACACGGTGAAGAAGGCGCTCATCGTCGCCGGTGTCGCTGGTGCTGTGGCCGTCATCGCTGTACTCGTTCTCCTCTTCAATGGTGGCGACTCGGCTCCCGAATCCGTCGAGTCCTCCGGGTCTTCGATCAACCTAGACCAGCCTTGCGAGGCGGCCTCGGGATGTACCGAGACCGAACCGATCGTGCCCGCAGATGATGGGAGTTGTGACGTCACCGGTACCTGCGAGGAGGTTGTGGTGAGCGACTGCGGCGTGGCGACCGGTTGTGATGCTGACGAGCCGGCAGCGGTCGACGCTGCGGCGTCCGACGATATCGATCTCACCTGGGTTTCGGAGGATCCATTCCGTGACCTGTTCCGTACCTCCGACGACCTCGATGCGATTGATCCGGATCGAGAACTCGACGGGGTGTCGGGCCAGGACTTCATGGAGGTGGTTGACCTCGTTGGTATGACGGTGACCTCGAAGGGTGGCGACAACCTCACCGAGATCATCCTCGAGTTCGCTGGAGGTGCGGAGGACATTCGTACCGAGGAGTTCGGAAACCTCAGCAGTCGATCGATCTCAGGTGACGTCATCATCACCCCGCCCGAGGGACGGAGTCTCAACGTTCTGTACCGACCCGACGGCAAGATCAAGATCTCCGACATCCCGACCGGGATGAGCATCACATCGGAGTGGGTCACACCAAACGAATTGATAGTCACCATCATCGGCCTCGCTCTCAATCCTGGCACCCAGGTCGAGGCAGCCATGCTCTACGAGGCATATGGCGGCTTCATGTCCGACGTCGTGACCCTTCTCCTCACCGCCTCCTAAGGCTCCAAACAACCCTCCGGGCGTCGGAACTTCTTGTCACACGGGTGTGACAATATGGGGATATGGACGTACCTGGCATCCTGCATGCGGACCTCGATGCCTTCTACGCAGCGGTAGCAGTGCTCGAGGATCCGTCGCTCGCGGGGAAACCCGTGGCGGTCGGAAGCGGGGTGGTGTTGTCGTGCACGTACGAGGCACGTGAGTTCGGAGTGCGTGGAGGTATGCGGGTGGTGGATGCGCGCGCCAGGTGTCCCCAATTGATCCTGGTCGACGGGACCTTTGGTGCGTACAGCAACTACTCCAAGACCGTGTTCGGCATCTTCGAGCGATACACACCGCTCGTTGAACCGCTGTCGATCGACGAGGCTTTCCTTGATGTCACAGGTTCGATCCATCTGTTCGGCAGCCCTCGCGAGATCTGTGACCGGATCCGTAACGATGTGCGAACGGAGACCGGGCTTGCGGTATCCGTGGGGGCAACAACACGCAAGTTCCTCTCCAAGATCGCTTCCCAGGTAGCGAAGCCAGATGGTGTCATCGTTGTGGAACCCGGCGGTGAGGACGCGTTCCTTCATCCGCTACCCGTCTCGTATTTATGGGGTGTTGGCCCTGTCACGAAGAAGAAGCTGAACACCTTCGGGATTCAAACCATCGGTGATATCGCGAACACACCCGACGATTCGTTGGTAGCGATGCTCGGTTCGGGTGCTGCAGGTCACATGGGCGCCCTTGCCCGCAACCAGGACCCGAGGGCTATCTCACGAACCCGAAAAGCCAAGTCGATTGGTGCCCAGAGTGCTGTGCGCTCCCAACGCAGGGACCTCGACGATATCGTCCCCATCCTCCACCGCCTCACCGACAGGGTCGCGGCACGCCTACGCAAGAAGGACATGGCCGCGAGGACGGTGACCATCAGGATCCGTTTCGGTGATCTGTCCGCGGTCACACGCTCCGCAACGATGCAGACTCCAACAGCGTCGACACAGGCGATCGTCGACCTCGCAACGAAGCTGGTGAAAAAGGTCCTCGACGAGTTTCCGAAACACGAGATCTCCCTTGTCGGCATCTCCACATCAGGTCTTGGGGTCGACGAGCCGCTTCAGCTCGCCCTCGGTGTCGATGACATCGCCCTGGGAGGATCCCCGAAGGAACTTGAATACGAGGCTCTCGACTCGTCCGTTGACGAGCTGCGTAGGAAGTTCGGAAGGGATGCCATCTCCCACGGCTCCGATCTGCTGTCTGAACGCTCATCGTTCGGTGACGGTCTTTCGGAGGTCATGACTCCCGACGAACGCCTTGTCGAGGCGGGCGACGGCGGTCCCCAGTACATCGACTTCGACGACGACGAGACCTGAGTCGGTCGACCCCTGGATCTCTGGCTTCCGAAGAAGTGTCGCAAGGTCGTCGCATCGTGTGCGACAGGCTCTCTTTCTCGTGTGTAGATTCAACATGTCGATCACAGGACCCAACCCATGTCGATAAGCAAGATCATCTCCGCGGCTGATGCTGTTTCCGTGATCCGCGACGGAGACTTCGTGGTTTCTTCCGGATGGGGAGGCCACGGTGTCTCTGAGACGGTGCTGACGGCCATCGAAGATCGTTTCTTGAAGGACCATGAACCGACCGATCTCACACTGGTGTGGGCGGGCGGACAGGGTGACGGTGAGAACCGGGGTCTCAACCACCTTGGTCACGAGGGTCTGCTTCGTCGCACTATTGGTGGGCACTACGGCCTCGTGCCGAAGATCGAACGACTCGCAGTCGAAGAGAAGATCGAGGCCTACAACCTCCCCGAGGGTGTGCTCGTCCACCTCTACAGGAACATCGCCTCGGGAAGTCCTGGTGTTCTCTCAACAGTGGGGATTGGAACGTTTGTGGACCCGCGTATCGAAGGCGGAAAGGTCAACGCCTCAGCAACCGAGGACATCGTCGAGGTGACACATCGGGCGGACGAAGACTGGCTGTTCTATCGCGGATTCCCCGTAGATGTTGCGATCATCCGGGGGACAACCGCAGACCCACTCGGCAACATCACTACCGAAAAGGAAGCCGTGTCACTCGAGATCCTCTCCCTCGCCATGGCTGCGAGGGCGAGCAACGGTTACGTGATCTGTCAGGTGGAGAGAATCGCAGAGGCGGGATCCCTCGACTCGAGGGACGTGCGCGTTCCAGGCATCCTCGTGGACGCCATCGTGGTGGCCGATCCCGGAACCCACGCGCAATCATGGGACACGGAGTACAACCCTGCTGTTTCGGGCGAGATCCGGATCCCTCTCGAGTCCCTCGAACCTCTCCCGCTTGATGGGCGCACGGCCATTGCACGACGGGCGGCGCTGGAGCTCTCCGCCGATGACGTTGTCAACATCGGCCTCGGGCTTCCAGAACTCATCGGTCGCGTGGCGGGCGAAGAGGACGTGCAGGACCTCGTCACCTTCACCATCGACACAGGCGTCATCGGAGGCGTTCCCCTGAGTGGCTTCGACTTCGGTGCTTCCGTCAACCGGGAAGCTCTCATCGATCATGCTTCATCATTCGACTTCATCGATGGTGGCGGACTGAACACCGTCTTCCTCGGGGTGGCCGAATGTGATGCTTCGGGCAACGTGAACGTGAGCAGATTCGGGAACCGTTTGGCGGGCTGCGGTGGTGCTATCAATCTCACGCAACGTACGCGCAACGTCGTGTTCGTAACACCCTTTTCGAGTGGTGGTCTGGAGGTCGCGATCTCCGGCGGGGAACTCGAGATCATCTCCGAAGGCCGGTTCGGGAAGTTCGTCGATAGCGTCGGGCAGATCACGTTCTCCTCGGCGATCGCGAACGATCGGGGCCAGCACATCACCTACATCACCGAACGGTGTGTCTTTGAACTCGGCGCAGATGGTCTCGTTCTCACCGAGGTTGCACCAGGCATCGATATCGATCGTGACATTCTGAGCCTGATGCCGTTTGAGCCAAGGATCGACAGTCCGCGCCTCATGGATGCGGCGATCTTTGCGACAGGACGAATGGGACTCCGACACCGGATGCTCGAGCTGAACATCAGGGATCGGCTGACGTACGACCCGATTCGTAACACGGTGTTCATGGACTACTCGGGTCTCCACATACGGACATCCGATGACGTCGCCGAGGTGATAGCGGGTGTCGATGACTTGCTCGGTCCGGTCGCGAGACGGGTGAAGTCCGTCGTCAACTATGACCGCTTCCAGATAGACGAGGTCGCGATCGACGCGTACGCCGACGCCGTGAAGTACGTCCAGGACACCTACTACATCGATGGGCAGGTGGCCAGACACACGACCAACGCCTTCATGCGTCTCAAACTCGATCGCGAGTTCGCCAAACGAGATATCAACTCGACTGTCGCGGAATCCGCCGAGAACCCCCCAGAACGTTGACTCGGCAGGTATCAGTCCCCTCGGTTTCCTAGCGGAGATCGCAGCAATATGCGACGTTCGGATTCGCGACGACCGTGCGCGGCGGCGGGCAACTGGACCGCCGGTAACCTCGCGAAATGCAGCTGAAGTACTGGATTTGGGTCATCGTCGCTGCCATCGGATGGGGATTCGGCGGCATTGCAACACGCGCCGCCTTCGAAGAGGGTGTTGGCGTCTGGACGATGATCGCTGTCAGGACAACGATTGCGGCCTTGCTGGTTCTCCTTGTCCTCATCGCGCAACGATCGCCAATGCCGGGCAAGCAGGTGCTCGCCCACGGCAGCGTTCAGGCGATCTTCAACCTGACGATCCCCTACGTGCTGTTCACGTTCGCATACGGTGAAGCATCCGCCGGATTCGTTGGGCTCCTTGCCGCACTGATCCCACTCGCCACAGCCGTATATGCCAACTTCATGCTCCCCAATGAACCACTAACCGCAGCGAAAGTCATCGGGTTGTTCGTGGCATTCAGCGGCGTCGCAGCTCTCTTGCTTTCGGGTGACTCGGGTCTCAGCGACGGAGGCCGACCGTTCCTCGCGGTCGGCCTCGGCATGACTGCAGTGATCTCGATCGGGTACGGGGGGACGTTTGCAAAACGATATGCAGGGTCCTACAGCCCCATCATGCTTACCGGCATCCAGTTCGGACTGGCGGCCATGATTCTCGTCGTGGCAATGGCAGTGCTGGAGGGAATGCCAACCGATGTGACCACTCGTGGATGGGGTCTGATGGTGTTCATGGCGGTCGCATCCACGTTCATGCCGTTCCTGCTGTTCTTCTGGCTGCTCCAGTACATCTCAGCAACCGATGCGTCGCTCATCGGGTACCTCGTACCCTTCGTCGCTCTCATCGGAGGCATCGTCCTTCTTGATGAGCAACTCCAGGCCGGCATCATCGTCGGTGGCATTCTCGTGTTCACCGGCATGATCCTCGCCGACCGCGCGGGCCGCAAGGCCGAGATCTCCGCGGTCTCCGCCAGACCCTGACCCTCAATCTTCCGGTTTTGGCGTGGCTCACGGGGCGATATTCCCGGTAGCCACGCCAAAAGCGGTTTGCGGAAGTCCTAGACGGCGAGGTCGCGGGTGTCGAAGCGCCACACTGCGATGCCTGTGCCGACCACAGCTATCAGAAGCAGGAGGGCGTACTGGGGTTCGAAACCCTTCGCCAGGGGAGCAGTGTCGCCGAGGTACCAGTAGAAGGGCGACAGGATCCGAAACGGCGCAAGACCATCTACGACGGATCCCAAACCGTTGAGGAACCACGCAACGGCACCGATCGCCGCGGTGATACCGATCGCTGGACCCGAGCCAAGGACCGACCAGACCGCAAGGGCGATACCACCGAAACACAGGGCAAGAAGAGCCAGGCCTGTGTTGGCGGCCAGGATGTTGACGAGATCGAGGTTCGTTCCCCAGATCACGTTGCCGGTGAGCCCGAACAGCGTGAGTAGCGCTGCGATGAACATCGAAAGCACAGCAATCGCTGCTGCCTTCGCCAGGAGAATGTTGCGACGCAGTAGCGGATTCGACAGGACCATGTCGAGGATCCCCTTCGACTCTTCCTTTGCGACGAGGCTCGAGACGGCACTCACCGCAAAGATCAGCATCACGATCGGCCCAACGGACTGATACGTGCGAGACGAGATGAACCCGGCTGCCGTGGAGAGCGAATCGGGATCGGTCATGCCGAACAGAGCGAACATCTCCTTCGGCATCGCACTGACCATGTCGGCGATGGCTTCTGAGTCTTTCGAGAACGCTGGCCACGCTGCGAACGTGAGAAGCATGAGCGATGCCAGACCGATCGCCCACGCCCACACGGAGCGTCTGCGGTCCCACACGGACTTTCCGAACACGCCACCGAGCAGGCCGGTTGCCCTCGGCTTCAACGTTTTCGTCTTGCGCCCTCGAGCCTTCGACGACTCGGGCATCACGGAACGTTCCGTTGCGATGTCTCGGCGATTGAAGGCAGCGATCGCCGCAGCGGCGAGAACGATCGTCGCGATGATCAACCAGAGCAAACCCGTACTCCAACCCTTGAGCAGCGGCGGTCCCTCGAGGTACCAGGTGAAAGGGCTCACCTTGGAGGGGATCTCAAGCCACGAGAACAACGCGACGAACGCATTCGCAAACCACGACAGGATGGCGAGCAGGACGCCCACCCCGGTTGCCGTCGAGGGTTTGCCTGTGAAGGCGCCAGCCACGAGCGTCACGCCGCCGAACACGAGACCCAGAAGCCACAACGACACATTGGCCGCGAGGACGTTCTGAATGGATAGACCCATGTCGAGCGCGACGTTGAATATGAGCAGCACGACGGTGAGGGCTGCGACCACCACCGCAACGAGTACCTCTACGACACCTGCCTTCTGGATCATCACCGACGTACGAGATATCGGAACAGACAGCAGAATGTCCATCGTGCCGTTCTTCTCCTCCGATGCCGTCGCGCCAACTGCGAGCGAGATGGCTAGACCGATGATCATCAACGGTCCAAACATCGTGTAGAACTGTGCCTGCAAGAAACCTGCGCCAGTCAGATACGTCGCCGGATCGATCCCGAACACAGCAAGCATGTCAGGCGGGAAATCCTCGATGAACTGAAGCATCGCCTCGGAATCACGCATGATCGGATAGGTGAACGACACCCAGGAGATGAGCGCACTCACCCCGAGAACCCACCACAACATCGTCCGCTTGCGGTCCCAGACTGCCTTGGCAAAGACGCTACGAAGCATCGACGTCACCGGAGTAATAGGACAGGAAGACCTCCTCGAGCTCACTGTCGCGAGTCGAGATCGAAACGACGTCGTGGTTAGCGGCCTCTTTGATGACCCCATCGAGTGAACCGCTCACGGTGACCGCAAGGACCGTTCCGCCATTGCGAACCTCGGTGTCCTTGACACCTTCGAGGCCTGAGAAGAGTGCTTCGTCTATGGCGGACGCGAACTGGATGGATAGCGTTGAGTGCGCTTTCGCCTTGAAAGCCTCGACCGTGTCGACCGCGATGAGACGGCTGTCGCGCACGATGCCGACCCTGTCGGCAACACGATCCACCTCGGGGAGAATGTGCGACGAAAGGAACACGGTGCGGCCCTCACTGCGGATCTCGTTGATGAGCTCCTGGAACTCCTGCTGCATCAGCGGGTCGAGCCCGGATGTTGGCTCGTCGAGGATCAAGAGTTCTGGCTGGTGCATGAACGCGTTCACGATTCCGACCTTCTGCCGGTTCCCCGTCGAGTAGTCCTTGATCTTGCGGTCCAGGTCGAGCTGGAATCGATCGGCAAGCGACGCCATCGTCTTCGTGCAGTCGCAGCTGCGTAGATTGGCGAAATAGATGAGGAACTCGCGCGCCGTCATGGCGTCGTACATCGAGAGATCACCTGGCAGGTAGCCAACCCGTCGCCGGATCTCGAGTGTGTCCTTGATGATGTCGAGACCGAGGACCGTACCCGATCCTTCGGAGGGGAACAGGAAGTTGAGCAGAGTTCGGATCGTTGTCGACTTCCCCGCACCGTTCGGCCCGATGAACCCGTAGACCTCACCAACACGAACCTCAAGATCGAGATCGATGATCCCTGGCGAACTGCCGTAGTACTTCGTCAGTCCGGACGTTGCGATCGCGATTGTCATGCACTTCCCTTTGTTCCCCCGGAAGGTTACCCCCGCCAGCCCAGCCCCCTTTCAAGGGGACGGCAGAGCGGGAACGCCAGGAGCGTTCCTTGGGAGTTGCTCCGCAACTCCACGACGCGAAAGCGATTCCGGGGGATGGGATCGTGCGTCGTCCGGCGAATGTTGGTTGGGCTTCAGTCCCCCTTTCAAGGGGGACGGCAGAGCGGAGCGATGCAGGGGGATGGGATCGTGCGTCGTCCGGCGATTGTTGGTTGGGCTCCAGTCCCCCTTGAAACGGGAACTGGTCGGAGGGGGGACTGGGCGGAAAGGGGGACTGATCGTGGTGGTCTTACAATGCTTCGATGGCTTCTGGATCGAAACGGTTGATACTGCTGGCGCTCACGGCGAACGCGCTGATCGCTGTGACCAAGTTCATCGCTGCGGCGATATCGGGGAGCACGGCCATGCTTGCTGAGGCCATCCACTCCGTGGCCGATACCGGGAACCAGTTGTTCCTGCTCCGCGGCGACTCCGTCTCGCGCTACAAAGCGGATGTCACGCATCCGTTCGGTCGTGGAAAGGCCATGTACTTCTGGTCCTTCATGGTGGCGGTTGTGCTGTTCATCGGCGGTGCGGTCATCTCGATCTTCAACGGGTGGCAGCGCATTCAGAATCCGGAGGTCCACGAAGGCGACGGACTCGTCTTTTCACTCATTGTGCTTGCCATCGCCGGCCTTTTCGAGATCTTCCTGGCGTGGCTTCCTGCCCTGAAACAGTTCAACAAGATCCGTGGAACGAAGGGCATCTGGCGCATGATCAAGGAGTCGAAGGACTCAGCGCTCATCATCGTCCTCTTCGAAGACACCGCTGCGGTGATCGGTCTCTTCGTCGCAGCGGCGGGGCTGATCCTCACCGAGGTCACAGGGACCGCCGTATGGGACGGTCTGGCGTCGATCGTCATCGGTCTGATCCTCATCAGCGTGGCGCTCATCATCGCACGAGAGATGAGCGCTCTCCTCGTTGGCGAATCGGCTTCCAGAGACGACCGGACGACGATCAGAGTGGCGATCCTCAGTCTCGACGAGGTGCATCACATCGAGCGCCTCCTCACGATGCAGATGTCCGTCCATGAGATCCTCGTCACTGCTGACGTTGCGTTCGATGACGGAGTCGATGAGGTCGCAGCGATCGAGACCCTCGACAGAAATATCCGCGAGGCCTGTCCCGATGTGAACCGGGTCTTCATCGAGCCGGTACGACGATGATCGGCTCAGCATCCGCGCCGGCCTCCTCTGCGAACCTCGGCCCAGGGTTCGACACCCTTGGCCTCGCACTCAGCCTGCGCTGCGATGCAACGGCCGAAGAGTCCGACTCTATGACCCTCACGGAAGACGGCTCGACGAAGCGTCTCGACGAGGATGACATGATCGCGCGCGCGATCCGTCTCGCCGTCGACAAACCTATGCACGTCAACCTCGTCAATGCAGTTCCTCGAGCGCGAGGGCTCGGTTCGTCGTCTGCAGTTGCCGCTGCAGTTGCCGGTGCTGCCCTCAAAGCCATTGGATCGAACGACGGTGCGGCTCGGGTCTATGAGATCGTCACTGAACTCGAAGGTCACGCTGACAACGCAGCTGCAACCGTGTTTGGCGGTTTCGTCGCTGTTGCTGAGGGTGGTATAAAGCGTCTCGACCTTCACCCAACCTTGCTACCCGTTGCTGGGATCCCCATCGAGGCGTTGCGAACGGATGAAGCACGCGCCGCTCTTCCGCCATCCGTGTCTCTGGCTGCCGCTGCCCGCAGCCTCTCCCGGTTGGCGTTCCTGATCGAAGGACTCAGCGCTGGCAGCGCCGATATTCTCAGCCACGCGGCAGGTGACGAACTCCACGAGGGACCGCGAGCTGCGCTGTCGCCTGTGACGGGTGACCTCATCGAGGCGGCGATGAACGCCGGCGCTCTCCATGCATGCTGGTCAGGAGCAGGACCGACGGCGCTTGCGTTCACGACCAGCGAGAATCGTGGCCGCGTCATCGGGGCTATGGGTGGTGTGCTCGGTGTAACAGGCGAGGTGCTTGCGCTCAACGTCGACTACGACGGGTTGGTGTGACCGCTACCTCAGGCCGTGTACTCGGCTAGATCGAGAGCATCGAGCGCTTGTTCGATGTGTTCGGCTGCTTCACGATATACGTCGATGCTGTGTCCGTACGGGTCAGTCACACCAACGGGATGATCGAGGAGCCGGATCCTCGCAACGTCGAGGTCAGGGAACACACCGCGTGCCGCAACGAGGTGATGCTGTTCCATCCCGATGATCACATCAGGCTGCTCGCAGTCCACAAGTCGCCTCGCCCTGTGCCCCGAGAGATCGAGTCCGCGTTGCACAGCCATCGCCTGGGTGTGATCCGATGCGGTGTTGCCGTCGATGGCATGTATCCCTGCACTCGAAAATCGAAACGAGGTGTCGAAGGCCCGACGGGCCAACACTTCTGCAAGGGGGGACCTACAGATATTGCCTGTACAGAGGAAAAGGACGTGGACCGGATCACCATCAGCTGGCGACCTGGGCTGCTTGTCAGGCATCAGCCCTGTACTTGGCTGCAGATTCAACGAATGCCGTGAACAGACTTACCGAAGGAGCGTGGTCGCTCACCGCGAGGAACTCTGGATGCCACTGCACCGCAATGAGGGACCAGTCGGCGTCCTCGTGTTCGATCGCTTCGATGGTTCCATCGACCGCAGACGCAACAACGGAGAGCCCTTCACCGAGCTCCTCGACGGCCTGATGGTGGATCGAATTGATGTCCTGGAGGCCTGGACCGATGATCCCCGCGAGCTGGCAACCGTCATCGACCATCACCTTGAGATGAGGTTCGTACACACCTTCACCGACGATGTCGTGGTCGTGCACACCTGTATGTGATGGCAGATCCTGGATGAGCGTTCCGCCGAGAGCGACGTTGATGATCTGAAGGCCACGGCAGATACCCATGACAGGAATCTTGCGTGCGTAGGTCTTGCGGGCGAGAGCGAGCTCGAACTTGTCCCGACTCTCATTGATGCCACGCACCGTTTGTTCTCGTTCGGCACCGTAGGACTCCGGTGAGATGTCCCCTCCGCCGATGAACAGAACACCGTCCACTCTGTCGAGAACATCGTCGATCTCTTCCTCGTCGATCGGGATCAGGAGGATTGGAATGCCGCCTGCCATCCGAATGGAATCCGAGTACGTGTGTGCTGTGAGGTAGGCACGGATGGTCAATTCCACGGCGGGAATATCCTGAGGACGCGCTGTAATTCCGATGATCGGTCGCATGCGGTAATGATAGGGAGGCCGGTGTATCCATGTCGACGAACGTCAGCGGCAGAATTACCCTATCCTTCACCGGTCAGTGCGGTCCGTGTATCTCGGAGGCCCCGCACGGGACCATCCGAGTTTTCACAGAAGAGGTTTCACCTGCATGGGTTCGCTGATCAAGAAGCGCCGTAAGAAGATGAGCAAGCACAAGTACCGCAAGCGGCTCAAGGCCAACCGGCACAAGCGCAAGAGATAGTCGTTGTAGGAACGCCCTCCCAACCGGGAGGGCGTTTCTCGTTCCGCACCCATCCCCAGTCCCCTTTTCAAGGGGGACTGCAGAGCGGGAACGCCAAGGGCGTTCCTTGGGAGTTGCTGCGCAACTCCGTGACCCCGTGCGGTGCGGGCATCATCCCCGCCCCCGAAGACTTGCTTGTCCCCAGTCCCCCTTTCAAGGGGACAGCAGAACGACGCAGTCGCGATGCAGGGGGATGGGAGCCCGAGTCGTCCGGGCATCGTTGGTTGGGCTTTGCACAGCCACAGAGCGCCTGTGCGTCGCCTGGACGCTGTTGTTCAGACAGAGC
>JAMBLJ010000079.1 GCA_023336815.1 Actinomycetes bacterium | reverse complement strand
TCAGCAGCTCCTCTGTCGACATACCTTCGATATCGATCGCACCTGCGTCAACGGTCGCCCCCGGCGACGATGCGGCAGACTCGGCATCGTCCGGTGCAGGACGAGATCCCGCCCAAATGATCAGACCGGTGAGCAGCATGAGTGTCAGTGACGCGATCGCCACGGTCCCGTACGAGAATCCGCGAACACGAACCTCCTCATCGGCGCTCTCGGTCTCTTCGACAGGTTCGTCGCCGAGACCAGCGATTGTTTCGTCGATATCAGCGAGTTCTTCTGCGTAGACGGCGTGCAGGCGGTCGGCGGTCGCACGATCCAGCTGGTCGTCCTCGATCTGTTCGGATAGCTCCTCGAGATCCCTTACAACCTGTTCCCTGCGCTCTTGAAGCCTCTCGCGCTCGGATGTCTTGATCATGACGGAACCTCCGAGGTGGAGACAACCTTGCGTCTTCGGCGAGCGATCATCCAGATGCCGAGACCGAACGCCACGGCGGGAAGCAGCCAGACGAACAACGTCTTGCCCCTAAACGCGGGGTCGAGGATGATGTTCTCACCATATCGATCGGCGAAATACGTGATGATCTGATCGTCGCTCATGCCTGCTGCGACCAGCTCGTCAACCTTGTCCATCATTGAGGTCGCCGTCTCCGATGGCGAGTTCGCTATCGCAGAGCCTTGACACACGGGGCACATGATGCGCGCTCCGATAGCGTTCGCCCTGTCCTCAGGCGAAGCGTTGCCTGCGATCGCTCCGACGCCGATGACGACCAGAAGAGCGACAATCGCTACGACATAAAACCGGTTCTTCATCGAGAGCTCGATTCACGAATGCGTTCAGGAGATTTCTTGCGGCGACGGCCAAGCCAGCCCCACAAAGGCGCGACCCCTATGAGAAGACCGCCAGCCCACACGAGCCAGACGTAGGGAAACCACAGCGCCTTGAAGGAGACACCAGCATCGTCGATCGACACGATCGTCAGATAGAGATCACCACCAACGGACGTAGCAACCGATGGCGTACCGATGGTCTGACCCTGATCTCGATAGTTGTTGATACTGGGTTCGAGAATCCCGACCGTCTTCCCGTCCCTGGTCACAACGATCCGGGCGCCGAGGACCTCTCTGTTCGCCTCTTGCCGGACGACCGGTTCGAGATACGTGAGTTCCATGCTCGCGAACGCAACGGTGTCGAATTGTGTCACGGAGAAGGTCGACGAGACCGCGAGGTTCGAAGACATGGCGATTCCAATCGCCATGATCGCGACACCGACGTGTGCGAGCTGGCCACCCCAATATTGACGGTCACCGGTGAGGGTCTTGCCGATAGCCGTCCCAAGATGCTCGTCCTTTTTCGCTGTACGGCGCCGCGCCATTTCGATCAAACGATGGACCGCTGTCGCGATCACCAGGACCCCTGCAATGACACCGAGCAACAGATATCCGTCGCGGTAGTCCATGAGAACCGCCACCGCTCCAGCTCCGAGTGCGATCACAACAGGAACGCGTATGCGTTCCCAGAGCAAGGTCAACGATGCGGACCTCCACGGGGCGACGCTCCCAACCGCCATCGCAACAAGAAGGGTCAACGAGATCGGAATAGCGAACCTGTTGAAGAACGGTGCGCCAACACCAGCGGTATCTCCGGTGACCGCTTCGAGGAACAGCGGATACAACGTTCCCAGCAGGACGATGAACGCAAACACACTGAGGATGAGGTTGTTCACCATGAAGAACCCCTCCCTGCTCACCATCGAATCGAGCCGTGGTGACGACGATATGTCACTGATCCGTGCAGCAAATACTCCGAACGACACGACCAACACGAACGCGAGGAACCACAGAAGAACAGGCCCGATCGGAGATTGCGAGAAACTATGAACTGAACTTATGATCCCCGACCTCGTGAGAAATGTTCCGAGGATCGTCGACGCGAACGCAAGGATGACGAGGACGAAGTTCCATGCCTGCAGCATTCCTCTGCGCCGTTGAACGATCGACGAGTGGATGAAGGCTGTCGCGATGAGCCATGGAATGAACGATGCGTTCTCAACGGGGTCCCATGCCCAGTACCCACCCCAGCCGAGCACCTCGTACGACCACAGACCGCCGAGCACGATGCCGAGTGTGAGGAATCCCCACGCCACCAGTGTCCATGAACGAGACGCTTCAAGCCACGCCGAACCACCGCGACCTATCAGGAGCGCAGCCATCGCAAAGGCGAACGGAACAGTCAACCCGACGTACCCCCCGTAGAGAAC
>JAMBLJ010000078.1 GCA_023336815.1 Actinomycetes bacterium | reverse complement strand
TCGTCTTCCCATGATCAATATGACCCATCGTGCCAATATTCACATGCGGCTTCGACCGCTCAAACTTTTCCTTCGCCATGGTGAGGTCCTCCCGAACCGATGTGTGTGTGGCTATTGCGTTACGTAGCGGCGGGCAGACTTGAACTGCCGACCTCTCGATTATGAGTCGAGCGCTCTTACCGGCTGAGCTACGCCGCCGTATGCGCGCACCGATCACGCGGTGCAAGGCCGGGTTTTCCACCCGACCCACTTGCCCCTCTTGCAACGCCGCGACGTGCCAGCATGTCAAGATAGGAAGCTGTGGCGGGAGTATAGATACGCCGAGTCCTACTGGCACAATCGCTGCAGACGCCAGACAGCCATCAGCTTGCGCAGCAAATTCCCAAGGAACGCCGCGGGTGTTCCGGCGAACCGCCAGATGAACACCAGATGAACACCAGAGGCGTTCCCGTTTGTATTGTGGAATCGCTCGTAGGCTGGGATGGTGAGGGTCTCCCAACGATTCGCTTTCGTCCTCGGTTTCGGCCTTCTCGTTGCTGCGTGCTCGACGAACGTGGAACTCGCTCCGAATTCGGACGACGATGCTGCATCGTCGATCGCGGCATCCACGGACACGCTCCCACCGCGTGACGGCACACTCCGCAATCAGGTCGGTTTCCTCTTTCCTGAACCACCCGCTGTGGACAACACGGGAGAGCTCGACGATCGAACGAAAGGTGACCTCGACGATCTCTGGAACAGTCTGGGTCCAGAACTCGATACCGATGCCATCATCGCTCTTGGTGAGAGTGGAGATCCACGAGTCGCCTGGCTCATCTCCGATCTGATGCGGTTCATCCAGAGGGATCCAGACAGCTCCCTCCTCGAGGAGGCCGCCGTAGCGCTCACTGGCGTCGACCTCGACGCTGACCCGGTTGCGGATCGCAGCTCATGGCAATCGATCACCGATCACCTCATCGCGTGGGACCTGCCCGCCTTCCCTGGATATCGCGAATACAAGGGTCGCCTCTTCACGATCGTTGAACCCGAATGGCGACCGTTCTTCGATGACGAAAACGGCGTGATCGATTGGAGGCTCACTTCATGGGGCGGTGTCCTCATTGACAATCGGCCCCTCGGAGACACCAACCCTTGTCCGAGGGGGTGTATCCCCGCACTCGACGACCCGCCCACCACTGACGCGGCGAGCGGCTCCTGGTATCCCGACGATGCTGTCGTCTTCGGGGTTGTCGTTGGCGACGAGGCACGGGCTTATCCGAAGAACCAGATGGAAGTTCACGAGATGGTGAACGACTCGCTTGGCGGGCGGCGCATCGGGCTCCCCTACTGCACACTATGCGGGTCAGCACAGGCCTACTTCACTGACTCGGTACCAGACGGGGTCGATCAACCTGTGTTGCGAACGTCGGGGTTACTCACGAGATCGAACAAGGTGATGTACGACGTCAACACGTTCAGCATCTTTAATACGTTCACTGGAGAGGCCATAACGGGACCGCTCCACGACCAGGGGATTGTGCTAGAACAGACAACTGTCGTCACGAGTACGTGGGGCGACTGGAAAGAGGCGCACCCCGATACGACGATCCTCGCCGAGGACGCTGGGACGGGCCGAAGTTACGATCTTGACCCGCTCGGGGGCAGGGACGACAACGGACCGATATTTCCCGTCGGCGATGTGGACCCGCGGCTTCCGTCCCAGGCACAGGTCGTTGGTGTGATCGCACCGGATGGCACGGCGATTGCCTTTCCTGCGGAGGCGCTCACTGAGACACTCGAAACAACCGATTCGGTAGAGCTGGGTGGCATCACGATCACGAAGGACGGCGGTGGATTCCTCGCAACAAGCAACGATGGTTCATCTGTCGCCGCACACCAGTCGTTCTGGTTCGCCTGGACACAGTTCCATCCAGACACCGCGGTCTGGAGCGCTGGCTGAACCCTCCGTCCTAGGAGCGTCGTTGTCACGGTGTCCGTCAGGACGCTCAGCAAACCAGCGTCCCCCGCAATAGCCTCGTGCCAGCGCAACGCAAATGGCCCGCATCGATATCACAGGACGGTGTCGACACCAGAGCGCTATCCTCGCCCCTGCTTCCAAGATCTTGGTAGCGAACACGCTGGGATGCCCGAGCGGCCAAAGGGAGCAGACTGTAAATCTGCCGGCTAAGCCTTCGGAGGTTCAAATCCTCCTCCCAGCACGAAGAACAAACAGGCAACAACTATTGCCTCCTTAGCTCAGCGGTAGAGCACCTCCATGGTAAGGAGGGGGTCCCGGGTTCAATTCCCGGAGGAGGCTCCACCAATCGCAGCGACGCGCGAGCACCGGGACCCCATCGCTCTCCCGGAGGGGGTCCAAC
>JAMBLJ010000077.1 GCA_023336815.1 Actinomycetes bacterium | reverse complement strand
TGGAACCCTGGGTACGCGGTCAGAGGAGGGCTCGGGCTGTGTTGAGGCGGGTGAGGGTGGTTGGTTTGCCGAGGATATCGAGGGATTCGAACAGGGGTGGGCTGACGGTGGAGCCCGAGATCGCTACACGGACGGGTTGGAAACCCTTGCGAGCGGACAGACCTGTCGTCTCGAGCATGGTGCGCAGGGCTGCATCGATCGATTCCGTGGTCCACGGATCGAGATCGGTGAGCGCAGCGATCGCACCATCGAGTGCGATAGGTCCCTCATCGACAGCCATCACCTTGTCCCACGACTTCTCGTCGTAGGTGTCGATGTTCCTGAAGAGAAACGATGCCTGGTCCACGACCTCTGGCAGGAGTTTCGTTCGTTCCTTGACGAGAGGGATGAGCCGTGCGAACCGGTCACGCTCATCCGATGACAGCGGACGTCCCAGGGCAGCCTCGAGCAGAGGCAAGGTCAGCTCGGCAAATGCTCGATCATCCATGTTCCTGATGTAGACACCGTTCATCCATTCGAGCTTCTTGTGGTCGAACACGGCGGGGTTCTTCGACACGGTCGAAAGATCGAATCGTTTCACCATCTCGTCGAGCGCGACGACCGTCTCGTCATCGCCAACGTTCCACCCAAGCAACGCAAGGTAGTTGTTCATCGCCTCGGGGAGATACCCAGCCTCGCGGTAGGAGGCCAACGCCGTATCTCCGTGACGTTTGGAGAGCTTCTTGCCATCAGGCCCGAAGAGCAACGACAGATGTGCGTATGTAGCCTGCTCCCCTCCCATCGCTTCGGTGAGCAGGATGTGCTTCGGTGTCGACGAGAGCAGATCCTCACCCCTGATCACGTTCGTGATCTCGTAGTCGACATCGTCCACGGTTGACGCAAGGTGGTAGGTCGGTGTTCCGTTCGATCGCAAGATCACGAAGTCATCGACCTGAGCGTGGTCGAACCGCATATCACCACGCACGATGTCCGTGAACGTCGTTTCTCCAGGGCGTGGCACTTTGAACCGGACGACGGCGGATTCGCCGTCCGCGATTCGTCTCGACACATCGCTGTAGTCCGGCTCGAGGCTCCCATCGTAGGCAGGGGATGTCCCGGCTTCGCGTGCCGCCTTCTTGAATCCTTCGAGTTGCTCAGGTGTTGCGAACGAGTAATACGCGTGACCGTTTCTCACGAGATCGTGCGCTACTTCGCTATATCTGTCGTACCGTTCCGATTGCCGATATGAGCCGTGGGGGCCATCGGCTGCGAATCCCTCGTCCCATGTGATCCCGAGCCAGCGCAGATGTTCGAGGATGTCTTCCTGGAACTCTTCGGAGCTACGCTCGGCGTCCGTATCGTCTGAGCGCAGGATGAATGTGCCGCTGTTGTGGCGAGCGAAGAGATAGTTGTACAAGGCCGTTCGCGCCGCTCCGACGTGGAGATAGCCGGTCGGCGAGGGGGCGAACCTGACGCGGACCGTCATGCGTTCACCACGGTGTTCAAGAGCACCCCAATACCTTCGATGTCGATCTCAACACGATCACCGTGGACGATCGGACCGACACCTGAGGGTGTACCCGTCAGGATCACATCACCCGGCAGCAGGGTCATGACCTTCGAGATGAAGACGATGAGCTCAGCCACACCGAACACGAGATCGCTTGTGACACCATCCTGACGCATGACGCCGTTCACGGAGGCGGTGATGGTGTGAGGCTCCGTCGGGTCGAACTCCGTGTCGATCGCAGGCCCGAGTGGCAGGAACGTGTCAAATCCCTTCCCTCGTGTCCATTGACCATCGGCGCGCTGCAGGTCACGGGCCGTCACATCGTTGGCTGCGGTATAGCCGAGAACATGGCTCAGGGCCTCATCGATAGGTACGTTCCGTGTCACCTTGCCCATGACAACAGCCAGCTCAGCTTCATGATGAACGTTCTCCGATTCGGGAGGAAGCTTGATCTGAGCGAGGGGACCGATCACGGCTGTCGGCGGCTTCAGAAAGAGAATCGGCGAGATCGGCACATCGGAATTCGTCTCGGCAGCATGCGCTGCGTAGTTCTTACCAATGGCGATTATCTTTGTTGGTATCACCGGCGACAACAGTTTCACCTCGGTGATCGGAAGCACCGTCTCGGACCGCTCCCACTGGAAGAACGGGGACCCGTGGAACAGACGGATGCCGTCGGGTTCCACCGCCCCGTAGGTGATGTCATCTGCCTCTGCGTCGATGCGAACGATCTTCATGGTGTCTTCCCTATCAGCAGGTGGTCGGTATCAGGGGTAGTAGTCACCGGAACGGTAGGCCGCAAAGCGTTCCAGTTGTTCCTCGGTGAATCCATCGAACACACGCCGATAGTGATCCGACGTTATCGCAACGAAGAGTGCAGACGATTCGACGAGGACAAGCTCGTTCACCTCGATCACACCCTCGGCCCACATCTTGTTGCCTTCAAGTCGTGACATCCAGGCCGAACCTGTAACGGTGACACCCATCGGAACAGGTGCGATGAAGTTCGTATCGAGCTTCGCTGTCACGCCAGGTGTGCCATATACCACAGGGACATAGCCGAGCAGGTCATCCATGAACGCTGCTATCGCTCCCCCGTGGACGGTCCCTGGACCACCCTCGAACCGCCGGGCGAATGCTAAGTCCGCAACGATCTCCAGTCCTTCAAGACGTGGCCGCAACCCAAGACCCCGCTCAGCCTCCGGTCCACATCCCCAGCAGTACGGCGTGTGTCCTCCGACGAGGTCGTCGACCTTCGGTTCGAAGTCGAAGTGGGTTCCGCTGAGGTATCGGTATCGATTCGTCATCCCAGGACCTGGATCAGATGTACTCAAGCCACTCTGGATGGAGATCGAGCCTGCCTTCGACGGTACCCATGAACAACTCCTGAGCCCTTCTGGTCACTGGACCTGGTGTTCCGTCCCCGACAGGTCTGTCGTCGATCTCGCGCACCGGCGTCACCTCGGCGGCCGTGCCGGTGAAGAAAACCTCATCGGCGTAATACAGATCGGTCCTCGTCACCGCTGATTCCTTGATCGTGTAGCCGTCTTCAGCGAGCATCTGATATACGGAATCCCTGGTGATCCCATCGAGAGCCCCTGCTGAGGTCGGTGGTGTGTGGATGATGCCCTTGCGCACCATGAAGAGATTCTCGCCGGAACCCTCGGCGACAAGCCCATCCTCGTTGAGAAGCAATGCCTCGTCGTAGCCGCCTTTGATGGCTGCGGTCTTGGCCATGACAGAGTTGATGTATCCGCCTGTGCCCTTTGCGTCGGGCATGAACGCGTTCGGTCCTATCCGTCGCCATGACGAGACGGCAACACGAATGCCGTTCTTGATGCCATCCTCGCCGAGGTATGCACCCCATTCCCACGCTGCGATGATCATGTGGACGTTCGCGCCCGAAGGGTTCAGCCCAATGGACCCGGTTCCAAAGAAGGTGACCGGGCGGATGTACCCGGACTCCAGGCCGTTGACGCGCATAACTTCTTTGCATACCTCAACAAGCTGCTCAACCGAGTACTCGAACGGTATGCCCAGGGCTTTCGTCGAGCGCTGTAGCCGATCCATGTGATCAGTGAGACGGAACACGGCAGTTCCGGTCTCTGTCTTGTAGGCACGGATTCCCTCGAATGCGCCCGTTCCGTAGTGCAGGCCATGTGAGAGTACGTGAATCTGCGCCTCGTCCCACGGAACGAGGTCGCCGTCCATCCAGATGAATTTCGTTGCGTCCATATCTCCCAGTCTGGCATGGTGGTGGAGGTTGTGTGGATGCGTGCTACGTCCCTAGACGGATGCACCATCCATGAGGTGGGCTGCGTGCCATGCAAGAATCGCAGCGAACCGCTCGACCCTGTGTTTTGGAGAGCCGCTTCTCGACAGCTCATGACCTTCACCGGTAGGGAAGAGCAGGAGCTCGGCATCGATACCGCTGTGGTACAGCATGCTGAAGAATTGTTGTCCTTGTTCGACTGGGCATCGAAAATCGGTCTCAGAATGGATCACGAGCGTCGGTGTGGTGATCGTATGCGCCCGAGCAAGCGGACTCGCCTTCCACAACTCCTCGGCGCCGTGTGGCATATCCGTTCCGAGGTAGAGCTCCATAAAGAAAGGGATGTCGGACGTTCCCGCCATCGATACCCAGTTGTACACACCTCGTTCCGCAACGGCTGAACGATACGATTGGTCCATCGATGTGATCATCGCTGTGGACAGACCGCCGTAGGAACCTCCCATGATCCCCATGTTGGAGAGATCAAGACGGTCGAACTGCTTACCGGCCTCGCGGGGAGCGCTCATGAGATCGAGCATGTCGGGTGGTACATCCTCGCCCCATCGGCCACATGGGGTCACGACATGGTCGTATCCGTAGCCGGATGAGCCCCTGGGGTTCGTAGCCACGACACCGTATCCGGCCCCTACATACACCTGAAACTCATCGAAGAACCCCCAGCCGTATTGGGCTGCGGGACCACCGTGGATGTTGAACAGCAGGGGTACCTTCGCGTCACCGTCGGGGAGAAACACCCAGCCATGGATCTCGTGGCCATCGGATTCGTAGGTGAACTCCTCTGGCATCACGAGGCTCGCCTCAGCTAGGAACGCATCGTTCAGCGAACTGATCTGAGTCTCATTTTCACCGTCCCACAGATAGACCTCGCCGGGCTGCATGGGGCTGCTCGCAGTGAACACTGCGGAACCGTTATCCGGGTTGGGATCCCAGCCTGTGATAAGTCTCTTCCCACCAACAACATCCGAGAGGTTTCCATCGTGATCGATCGCGATCACCCGCTGCTCCCCGCGATCTTCGAGCACGCAGGTCATTCCATGCTCGACAAATCGAGGACCGGCGAGTGGACCTGGTGGGTGGCCAGGCATCAGATTGCGATCGAGATCGGTGAGTTGGTCCACCGTGCCGTCACTGTCGATTCGGTGGAGCTGGGTGGGGCGCAGCGAGATCGTGTCCGTCACGAAACCTATGGCATACAGAACGCCCTCTGGGCTGTAACCCGACCACGACCAGTCGCCAGGCTCGGTAACTGCCTGGGGATCGCTATCCGAACCAACAGACACTGTGAAGATCTGGTTGAACGGTTTGACCCATCGCTCGTCAAGCACAGAGGATTCAAATGTGAGCTGTTGACCGTCTGGATGCCAGGCGACGCTTGCCTCAGAGAACTCGCCTGATGTCAGCTGTTCTGTTGTGGAGGTGGCAACATCATGTATCCAGATGTGGGACCGTTTGTCGTAGGTCCAACCGATATTGTCGAACCGGAACGATGGATGGGTGATACGCCTGGGACGTCTTTTCCGCTCATCCTCATCGTCGATCTCCTCGAGGTACTCCGACGCGACGAGTGCGATCTTCGAACCGTCGGGTGACCATTCGAGTTGCGAGATCCCGAGAGGGAAGTCGGTGATGACCTCAGCCTCGCCACCGTCCACAGGCATGATGGATAGCTGGGGTTGTGCGTCGTCGTCGGTTCCCTTTCGGAGGAACGCGAGCCGCGTGCCATCTGGCGACCATCGTGGAGAGAAGTCGCTTCGACCGGACGTGAGTTCACGAGTCGACGTGCCATCCCATATCCAGAGTTGACGGACATACTCGTCTTCCTCGAGATCCATCTGAGTAACCACGAACACAACACGTTCACCATCGGGATGGAGAAAGGCGTCAGACGGAACACGGAAGTCGGCCAGTTGGTTAGGTCGCATGGAAATCCTCACAGAATTCAGATCACGGATTCCAGACAACAGTACTCATGCCGCGCGGGACACGAGGCATTCCGCGGCCGTCGTTCGTCTGCTGTCTGGCGTCTGCTGTCTGGCATCTGATTTCCTCTACTGTTCCCCTATGCATCGATTCGTGGCGTCGGGGTTCTCCGTTGGGCTCATCCCATCAAAACTGTGGGGTTCTGACAATGGTGCCGGAACGTTCGGATCAGCGTTGGCCGCTCTCCTCGCATTGCTGTGGTTGCACCGACCATGGTGGGTACACGCTGGGGTATTCGTCGTTTTCCTCGCCCTTTCGTTGTGGTCATCACGACCGTTCGCTGACGATCATGCCGACCCCGGTTGGATCGTCATCGACGAGATGGCGGGAACGTTTATCGCTGTCATCGGGCTTGCTGGATGGCCGTGGCTCATCGCAGTTGTTGTGGCTCGCCTCGCCGACATCTTCAAAGTGCTACCGGGTGTTCCCCAAGCAGAGCGTCTGCCAGGAGCCGTCGGCATCACGACGGACGACGTCGTTGCAGGTCTCTACGGCCTCGCCGCAGGCTGGCTCGCAATGGCGATTATGTGAAAAAGAAGCCAGACAGCAGATACCAGATCGCTTCGCTTTCTGCATTCTGTTGTCTGTTGTCTGTTGTCTGTCGTCTGAACTGCTCTATTCCAGATCGATGTATCTGGCGGCGTTGACACAATCGAGGGCAAGAAGACCCTCGAGGTCATCGGGAGGCATCGGTGCATCGAGTGCTATCCCCATCATGGCGGCGAACCCTTCTGGACTCCGCCCAACCACCATGTCCGAGATATTGTGCCCGTTGTCACCGAGATACACGCCAACCCGTCCAATGCAGCCGGGACTGTCGTCGTTTCTGACAAGCAGCATGTGCTTGGTGAGCGGAACCTCAATGGCGTATCCATCGAGTCCGACGAGGACCGCGCCTTTGCGAGCCATACATGTACCCGCAACGGTTCGACTCCGACCATCAACGTCGCCGATCAGTCGGATCACCGATTGGTAGTCATCAAGATCGTGGTCGGACTCTTCGATCACCGAGATGCCACGCGACTCCGCGACCATCGGCGCGTTGACATACGTCACGGGGAGTTCACTGCCTTCGGCGAGGATTCCTCTGAGCGCGGACAGTGCAATGGGTTTCGACGGATGGTCTGCGAGTTCCCCTCGTACGAGAACTGTCAGTTCGTTTGGCGTACCTCCACCGAGGGATGTGAAGATCTTGCCTAGTTGTTCGGCGAGATGGATGAACGGTTTGAGATCAGGCGACGCAGGGGGTCCAATGTCGAGGTTCACTGCACTCAGCACCATCTCGCCGGCAAGCGCCTCGGCCACCGATCGTGCCACCGCGATCCCTGCTTTGTCCTGGGCTTCCCTGGTACTTGCACCCAGGTGCGGCGTGACGGTTACCTCCGCGAATCCGAAGAGAGGGCTGTCTGTCTTGGGTTCTGTGTCGAACACATCGATGGCTGCACCAGCGACTTTGCCATCCCTGATGGCATCAGCGAGATCCTGTTCGACGATGATCCCGCCGCGGGCGACGTTGATGATGCGGACTCCGGTCTTCATGCCCAGGATCGCGTCCGCGTCGATGAGACCTTCAGTCTGAGCAGTCCGTGGCAGGTGGATGGTCACGATGTCGGCTGTCGCCAGAACCTCGTCCAGTGGAAGGAGCTCGACACCCAACCTTCGCGCTCTGTCAGCAGATACGTAGGGGTCATATGCAATGGTCTTCATGCCGAACGCCTCGGCGCGCTGTGCAACGTAGGTGCCGATCTTGCCAAGTCCGAGTACACCGAGCGTCCGACCATGCAGTTCGATGCCTTGGAACAGTCGACGATCCCACCGCCCCTCGCGCAAAGACCGATCGGCTCTGGCGATATGTCGTGCTTGTGCGAGCATCAACGCCATCGTGTGCTCGGCCGCCGAGATCGTGTTGGCGTCCGGTGCATTCACCACCATGACCCCATGCCTCGTTGCCGCCTCGACGTCGATGTTGTCGATGCCGATCCCAGCCCTACCGATCACGGCAAGATCAGGTGCCGATCGAATCATCGCCTCATCCACTTCGGTTGCGGACCGGACGATGAGAGCCGACGCATTGGCGAGCTCCGAGAGCATTCGTTCACGAGACTCGCCCACGGTTACAACAACATCGCACGTCTCCTCGAGCGTCACGATGCCCGAGGCTGCGATCGATTCTGCGACTATGACCTTGGGACGCGCCATGTTCTTCTCCTCGTCCGACCCGAACACGCTTCGAACTCATGCGGACCTCGGGACGGTCCTATAGGTGCGCTATGGAAGCCTGTACACCTGGGAACCAAAGATAGAGTCGTTGGCGCTCTCGATTGCGGCACCACCCGCGTCCGAGATCAGCCATGTCACGAACGTCACAGCAAGCGGCGCGTCATCGGGGGCAACAACGGCGACATCGTACGGGTTCTCGAGAGTGTCTCCCTCCTCCCCTATCTCCTTGAGATCGAGCTGGTCCCTTGCCGTGAGGAACACACCGATCTCGGCAAGCGTGACTGCCGCCCTCGCACTGGCGACCTGGAGGGTTGCGCCCATACCGGTGCCTGTACGGATGTACCAATCGGCCCCTCTAGGATCGACGCCAATCGACGCCCAGAGCGCCCGTTCCCTCGTATAGGTTCCCGAACCATCATCACGGCTCACGAAGGGCAAACCTTGCGCCGCCACGCCTCTCAAGACACCAGGAGCTGACATGTCGGAAAAACTGGTGTCGGGAGGTCCAACAAGCACGAACCTGCTCGAGAACAGGGGAAAAGCGATCGAGTCGGTGTTCGCCTCGAGAAAGGTGTCGAGGGCTGCCCTGTCGTGCGTGATGGTCACGTCTGCGTTGCCAGCGCCCCCGTAGGCAAGAACCTGTTGGGTGGACAAACCGATGACGCTGATCGATCCATCCCCGCCGGTCGCGATGTACTCGTCGACGATCGCATCGATCAGTCCGGAGTCAACGACGGTCGTCCCCGCTGCGACGATGACTCGATCATCTGCAGATGGGGTACAGGCCGCGAGGAGGGTTCCGGAAACGACGAGTACCGCAACGGTGCGGCGCATCAGTCGGCTCTCGCGACACTGATCGAAGCAGCCTTCACCGCAACCCACACCTCGTGCCCAACATCAAGGGCCAAAGCGTCGAGAGCTCCAGGGGTAACAAGGGCTGCTATCGGTCGTCCAACATCAACGATCACCTCGGCAAGACGCCCTCGGCTGACAATGTCGGTCACGTTTCCACTGAGTACATTCCGCTGGGTTCCGCCCACGGGCCGTGATGCATATAGCGCAACGGTTTCGGCACCAAAACGTGCGGTCATGAGTTGTCCGGGCTTCGCCTGTGCCGAGACGAAGAGGGCGAAGCCGTCACAGTCAAGTTCGGTGAGTCCATCTTCGCTTACGACAACGGTTCCCTGAACGACATTGCCGATACCGATGATCGCAGCGACACGATCATCCACCGGTGACGCCATGACCTCAGATGGTGGACCGTCCTGAAGGATGCGACCCCCGTCCACGATCGCCACCCTATCGCCGAGGGCCACGACGGTCTCGATGCGATGACTGACTGCTATCAATGCCCTCGTGGACGTTGCGTTGCGGATCAGTCGGGCGACATCATCAGCATCCGCTGCATTGATGGCAGCTAACGGTTCATCCAACAGCACCAGGTCTGCGGCGCTTGCGAGTGTGCGAGCAAGACCCACTCGCTGCGCCTGTCCACCTGAAAGACGCTGGGCGTCAGCCCGGAAGAGAGCGCCGAGGCCAAGCACAGCGGCAAGATCTCGTGCCGCTGTCGCCTCACCGTTTGTGAGGCCGATCACCAGGTTCTTCTCGAGCGTGCCTCTGAACATGTACGGCGTCTGAGGTAGGTAGGCGACTTCCGCCATTGCCGAACGGCCTGTAGTCCCAGCGAGTAGCCGCAAGATCGTTGTCTTACCGCCACCGTTCGGACCAAAGAGGACGAGTCGCTCGCCCACACCAACGGACAACGACAGATCGGAGATGACCGAACCATCGCCGGGGAATCGCAGTCCTGAGAACAAGAAGTCGTCAGACAACACGCTCTCCTCTCGACTGGAGCCACGTCAGGAGACCGTTCACAAGCACCGACAATACGAGCAGGATCAGGCCTAGCCCGACGGCAGCACCAAAGCGGGCCTGACGTGATTCTTGAACGATCGCGGTGGTGAGCACCCGCGTCTCACCAGCGATATTGCCTCCGACGATGAGGACAGCACCGACCTCAGCGATCACCCTCCCGAAGGAGGCAGCAACAGCACCGATAACACCAACTCTTGCCTCTGAAACGATCAACGTGAATCGCGACCACGGTGTGAGCCGAAGCGCCCTGATCTGTTCGGTCGCAGCAGGAGACATGGCCGCTACCGCACCCACTGTGACACCGATCGCTATCGGTAAGGCCAGCATGGTCTGCACACCGACCATCGCAGCCGGTGTGAACAACAGGTCGAGGTCTCCCAGCGGGCCATCGCCCCACAACAGCAGGAGAACGAAGAGACCAGCGAGCACGGGTGGGAGCCCCATTCCAACGTTGACGATGCCGAGCAGGAGACTCCGACCTGTGAACCGCGCCCTCGCTAGCCAGACGCCCACGGGGATACCGAGGCCCGCTCCGATCATGGTCGCAAGAATAGATACGATCAGCGTGAGGACAACGATGGCACGTAGATCTGGACCGAATTCGGTCAGATACGCGATCGCATCGCCAAGCACATTCCACAGGTATCCCACAGGACAAGACGGTAGCGGGGAACAGCAGAAGTCAGACACCAGATACCAGATACCAGAAAACAGAGGTAGAAACCGTCCTATCTGCCCCTGCTATCTGCTGTCTGTTGTCTTCTCCTCGAGCACGCTGCGGACAACTGAGGGGTCTGCCTTGCCACCCATGTGTCGCATGACCTGACCAACAAGGAATCCAAAGGGTTTCATATCACCACTACGGATCCTTTCGAGCGCATCGGCGTTGTCGGCGAGTACAGCATCGACAGCTTCCTCGATGGCGCCCGTGTCGGACACTTGGAGGAGATCACGATCGTCGGCGATTTCACCGGGTCCGCCATCGCCATCAAGAACCGCTATCAGCACTTCCTTGGCCGCCGACGAGGACAGGTCCCCCGAATCGACCATACGACCAAGGACAGCCAGATGTTCGGAGGTGAGACCTGTCGATGACAGTTCGACTTCGTTTCTGCGGAGATACGCCACAACATCCCCTGTTAACCAGAGTGCAACGGTGCGGGCAGGCACGCCGTCGCCGAGTGCTGCTGCGAACAATCCGGAGAGTTCATCGCTATCGACGAGTATCACTGCTGTCTCCCTGTCAACACCCTGCTCGATGATCGCTACGCGTCGCTCCGCTGGGAGGGCGGTGATCGTCGATCGAATTTCGTCCTGCCAGGCGGCTGTCACCTCAAGCGGTAGCAGGTCGGGATCCTGGAAGTATCGATAGTCCTCTGATTCTTCTTTTACCCGCATTGATGTGGTGGCTCCCGTGTCTTCGTTCCAGTGTCGTGTCTCCTGGACGATCGAACCGCCATCTTCAAGGACCTGGATCTGCCGGTCGATCTCGAACGAAATGGCACGCTGCAGGGAGCGAAGCGAATTGACATTCTTGGTTTCGGTCCGGGTGCCGAGTTTCGTCTCGCCAACCGGCCGAACAGAGACGTTCGCATCGAATCGCATCGACCCTGCCTCGAGACGGGCGTCGGACACGCCGAGAGAGAGCACGATCCGCTGAAGTTCGGCGGCATAAGCGCGGGCCTGTTCAGCGGATCGGATATCCGGTTCGGTGACGACCTCAACGAGGGGAACGCCTGCTCGGTTGAAGTCGAGCAGTGTGTGCCTTGCATCATGGATCCGGCCACCACCGTCACCGATGTGAGAACTCTTCCCTGTGTCCTCCTCCATGTGTACCCGGGTGATGCCGACGACGGTCGGTTCACCATTCACGTCGACGTCGAGTGTCCCGTGTTCGCACACGGGGAAGGTGTACTGGCTGATCTGGTAGTTCTTTGGCAGGTCCGGATAGAAGTAGTTCTTGCGATAGAACAGCGACGATTCGTTGATATCACATTCAAGGGCGAGACCGATCTTGACGATCCCGGCGATCGCTTCCTCGTTGGGAACAGGCAACGCACCAGGCAGAGCAAGACACACGGGACAGCATGCCGTGTTCGGTTCGTCACCGAAGTCCGTAGGACATGAACAGAACATCTTGGACTTCGTCGACAGTTCGACGTGTGTCTCGAGACCGATGACGGCTTCCCATGCGGTCATACTGGCGCCACCTCCGACGTTGCGAGAGCGGGTCGCTGATCGAACTCGACCAGTCGTTCGACCGCAGCAGCAACCTGATACATCACCTCTTCGCCAAGAGCGGGGGCCATGATCTGGAACCCGATCGGGAGACCTTCGTCGTCAAGTCCGATGGGGACAGAGATGGCGGGATCACCAGAGAGATTCGATGGGATCGTGCAAACATCTGAGTAGTACATGGCGATCGGGTCAACGGCACGTTCACCGATACGGAAGGCGGTTGTTGGACTCGTTGGTGAGATCAAGACGTCCACCTGAGCGTACGCCGAGGTGAAGTCGTTGCGGACCAGCGTCCTGACCTTCTGTGCCTGACCATAGAACGCGTCGTAGTACCCGGCGGAGAGCGCGTACGTTCCAAGCAGGATTCGTCGCACGACCTCGGGGCCGAAGCCTTCGGCCCGACTATGGGCCATCATGTCCTCGGTTGTTCCCTCAACGGTGCTGCGATGACCGAATCGGACGCCATCGAATCGGGCAAGGTTCGCAGAGCACTCAGCCGGGGCGATCAGGTAGTACGCCGACAGCGCGTATTCGGTTGAGGGCATGGAGATCTCGACGACATGTGCCCCTGCGTCCGTGAGTTTGTCTGCAACGGCGATCGTCGCCGCGAGAACCTGTGGATCTATGCCTTCACCCATGAGCTCCTTGACGATGCCGATCTTGAGGCCCTGAACACCCGTGGTGAGCGAACCTCCGAAGTTCGGTACCGGGCCCTTGATACTCGTCGCGTCGTATCGGTCCCAACCAGCAGTTGCTCCAAGCAAGGCGACGGAGTCCTCTACGGAGCGTGAGAATGGGCCGATCTGGTCGAGTGACGATGCGAACGCGATAAGGCCATACCTTGACACGAGTCCGTACGTCGGCTTCATCCCCACAACACCGCATAACGCTGCGGGCTGTCGCACCGATCCACCGGTGTCCGAGCCGAAGGATCCGAATGCCGAACCAACTGCCGCCGCCGCTGCCGAGCCCCCGGAAGAACCCCCGGGAACATGGTCGGTGCTCCATGGGTTTCTGGTCTCGCCAAAGGCCGAGTTCTCGGTGGAGGATCCCATCGCGAACTCGTCAAGGTTCGTCTTCCCTGTGATGACAGCGCCCGCCGCCTTGAGACGAGCCACTGCGGTCCCGTCGTAGGGAGGTTTCCAGCCCTTGAGGATCTTGGAGGATGCGGTTGTCTCGACACCGATCGTGCACATGTTGTCCTTGAGCGCAACGGGGATGCCATGCAAGGGTCCATGATCAGTGCCCTTCGCAAGATCGGCATCCGCCCGCTCCGCCGAAGCGCGGGCACCTTCGCCATCGAGAGTGAGGAACGCGTGAAGATGCGACTCCGTGACCGAGGCGCGACGAGTCACGGCGTCCAGAAGATCGACAGACGTGATATCGCCTGATCGCAGCCTCTTGCCCGCTTCGGTGATCGTCAGGTCAGCAAGGTCGCTCATGTCAGAGGATCCTGGGAACACGGAAACGACTGTCTTCGGTATCGGGTGCCTGGCTCAGGAACGATTCCGGGTCAAGACACGGCCCGATCTCGTCGGGACGGAACCCGTTGACCATGGCGAGTGGATGAGATGTCGGTTCGACACCCTCGGTCGGCAACGCCTGAACGCGTTCAGCATGCTCGAGGATGTCCAGAAGCTGCGCGCTATATGTCTCCAGCTCCTCAGGGGTCAGAGCGATCCTTGCGAGGTGCGCGACCCTTGCGATATCGATTTCAACAGGCATACAACGATGGTACCGACGACCGTGTCGCTCGCGCGCCGCCGTTACCGTTGCAGCATGCTCCCCATGCCATCGTCCGGAGAACTCCGGCGCCGTCTACCTCGATTGCTTCTAGGACTCGTGCTGTTCGGGATTGGCATCGCAGTCATGGTTGTTGCGGATCTCGGGCTGTCGCCATGGGATGTACTTCACCAGGGCATCTCGCGACGAACCGGCATCCCGATCGGGACGATGGGGATAATCACAGGACTTCTCGTCCTCCTCCTGTGGATACCCCTGAGGGAACGGGTGGGTCTGGGAACGATCCTCAACGTGCTCCTCATCGGCATCGTGGTGGATCTGTCCCTGCTCGTGCTTCCTGGATCGGTGGAACCGCTCTGGTTGCGGTGGCTACTGATGTTCTCCGGCACGGTCGTCATCGCCATCGGATCAGGGCTCTATATAGGTGTTGGCCTCGGGCCAGGGCCCCGTGACGGCCTCATGACGGGCCTCGCACGACGGGGAATACCCATCAGCGTTGCAAGGGGATCGATCGAGATCACCGTGCTCGCTATCGGATGGCTGCTCGGAGGCACCGTAGGCGTCGGCACCGTCGTGTTCGCGTTCGGTGTCGGACCGCTGGTGAGTGTGTTCCTTCCGAGACTCACCATGACGCCTCTCTACGACTACCAGGAACCGGACCCCGGTAGGTACGAGGGAGCGCTGTAGCTCACAGTTCACAGCACCACAAGGGTTCTCTTACCGGTAAACGGTAAACGGCAGGCGGCAAACGCCTCAGCCGGTTAGGTAGGCCTTCAGAACGTCGTATACGATGGCGAGGTTGGCGATCGGTACGGACTCTCCCACCTGATGGGCTTGGGACACGTCACCTGGACCGTAGTTCACGGCTATTGCTCCGCGTGAAGTGAGCCGAGCCACGTCGGTCCAGCCCTGCTTCGCCATCCGCTGTCTCCCGATGAGACGATCAAGCCGTTGCACGCCGGAGTGACCGAGATCGACACCACCTGCGGGAGCCGTATCACGTATCGTTACACGGTCTGCCTTGTCGGCTACCTCGAGGAGGCGGGACGTAGCCTGCTCCGTTGTGAACACGGGAGGAAAACGGTGGTTGAGATTGATGACGAACTCCCCAGGGATGATGTTGTTCGCGATCCCGCCGTGAGCTTGTGTGACCGAGAACACTTCCCGAAACACGAGTCCATCGATGTCGAACGGTTCCGGTTCCCTCAGATCAAGTTCGGTAAGCCATGACCCAGCCTTGGTCACCGCGTTCTCTCCGAGCCATGGACGGGCTGAGTGGGATGTTGAGCCGACGAAGACAACATCTGCGTTCACGACACCGTTGCAACCCAGTTCGAGGTTGAGATCGGTCGGCTCGAGGACGATCGACATCTCTGCCTCGATCAACCACGCTGCGGTATCGAGTACCGCCTCGAGGCCATTGTTCCTGGCTGGTCCTTCTTCGGCGTCATAGAACACACATACGACGTCATCTCGGCTGCCGCTCGATCGATCGTCGAGAATTTCCATCATCACGGCAAGTCCAGCCTTCATGTCAGACGCACCTAGCCCTACCAGCCGGTCGCCAACGATGCTGGCAGTGGGATCACCCTGGACGGGCACGGTATCTGTGTGGCCATAGAGGACTGTGAATGGCCTCCCAGGCGACGCTGCACCGACGATCAGCGAGTTCCCGATCCTCAGCGTGGGAAAGGCAGCCCGGTATCGATCATGAAGCCACGTGCACAGCGCATTTTCGTTTCCGGTGACAGACGGAATGTCGATGATGGTCGTGAGAGACTCAACCAGACTCATGCCTGTACCTCAAAGGTCCTCAGGGCATCGTTGAGCGATGTCTTCTTGTCGGTCGACTCGGTACGATGACCGATGATCAGCGCACATTGAAGGTTGTATGAGCCAGCAGGGAATTCTTTCGGTCTCGTTCCAGGAACGACGACGGAGTTGGCAGGAACTCTTCCCCTGGTCTCGATAGCTTCTGGACCTGTTACATCGATTATCGGCGTCGATGCCGTGATCGTTGTATTCGCACCGAGCACGGCACCCTCTTCAACGATGACCCCTTCGACCACGATGCTTCGTGAGCCGATAAATGCTCCGTCCTCGATGATCACCGGACGTGCTCCTGGAGGCTCGAGAACACCACCGATGCCGACACCGCCACTCAGGTGGACTCCTTGTCCGATCTGCGCACACGAGCCAACCGTGGCCCATGTGTCGACCATCGTTCCAGCCCCTACATAGGCCCCGATATTCACGTACCCGGGCATGACGACGACGCCTGGCTCACAGAACGCCCCATAACGAACAGCCCCTGGAGGGACAACTCGGATCCCTTGCTCAGCGAGACCGGTCTTGGTCGGTATCTTGTCGTGGTACTCGAAGGGACCCGCACCGAACGTCTGTACCTCCGTGATTCGGAAATACAGGGAGATCGCTTCCTTGATCCATGTGTTCACTACCCACGTACCGTTGTCCTTCTCCGCAACACGCAGATCGCCTCGATCGAGTTGGGCGATCACACGGTGGACCGCATCCGCTGCTTCAGCAAGACCGATCTCACCTGCGTAGGCCTTATCGATCAGTGAACGATCCGTCATAGGTTCTCCCGTTCTCCGTGGGGCTGTGTACTTGTGACCAGGGCATCCCTGAGCGCATCGGCTGCTGCTGTACAGGCATCCAGCGTAGGGACGAGAGCGAGCCGGATGTAGCCCTTCCCTCCTGAGCCAAAGATTCGGCCAGGCGACACAACGATTCCATGCTCGAGCAACATGTCCGAGACAGCGAGATCATCCCCAACCCGCACCCATAGGTACAGCCCTGCCGTTGATGCCACGATCTCCATGCCCGCGTCGATGAAGGCGCTCTCAAGAATCCGACGCTTGGCAGTGAACACCGCGCTACGGTCGCCTGCGTGGCCATCATCGCTCCAAGCAGCAATCGCTGCACCCTGGATGAAGTCAGGAGATGCGGTGCCAGTGGTCGAGCGGAGAGACTTCAGTGCCGCGATCGCCGCGGCGTCGCCGACGATCGCACCGGAGCGGTATCCAGTCATGCCAGAGCGCTTCGACAGGGACAAGTAGACGAGCGCTCCGTTGATGCCTTCGTCGGCTACCTGGAGCACCGAAGCAGGACCTCCGGGGTACTCGTCGGCCTCGTAGATATCCGCGTAGCACTCGTCGGAAAGTAAGAGAGCGTCGTTGGCTCGACACCGGGAGTAGAGGGCGGACAGTTCGTCGAAACTAGCAACGGCTCCGGACGGATTGTGAGGCGTGCATGTCCAAACGAGTCGAGCGTTGTCCCATACGTCGACCGGAATGTCATCAGCTCGCATGATGAAGTCGCCATCGAGAACTATCCGGTTGAGGTCAGCGCCGGCGAACATCGCTCCGCGTTCGTACACCGGATAGCCGGGCGACGGATACACGACACCATCTCCGGCTCCCGCCTCGACAAATGCGAGCGCGGTGGAGAAGATGGCCTCCTTCGAACCGCTGGTCGGAATGATCTGCGTAGATGGATCGACGGATACTCCGAATCGTCGGCTGACATAGCCTGCGATCGCCTCTCGAAGGTCTGACCTCCCAGGGGCGGTTGGGTACTGCGAGATGGCGGGTACCGACGCGATAAGAGCGTCTACGATGAACTGCGGGGTCGGCTCCCTCGGGTCTCCGATCGAAAAATCGATGACAGGAAGGCCTGCTCGTTCGCGTTCGGCTGCTCGTTCGCGAACGATCGCGATCGGATAGCTTCCTTGCGAAGCGAGTACAGGATTGAGTTTCATGCGGCAACGGTAGCGCTCAGCTGAGCTGTGAAACGAGTCCGTGCAACCGTTTGGCGAGAGGGTTCCTACCATCCCGCCGATGACAACCACCGGCTACCGCGTGACCTTCACGATCCTCGCTGTGATCCTCCTTGCGATCATCGGTGGATCCGTCCTGTTGATACCCGCTGGGAACCCCAACGAGCTTCCCGATGCGGTCGAGCGATATTCCCCTCAGGAGGGGGACATCGCGATCAACCCTGTAAGGGTCATCATCGATCTCAAACCGAACTACGACGCACGTATGGTGATCGATGGGATCAGTATTCCCGTCGATCAGATGAACTCGATCATCGAAACAGGCCGACATCAATTCGAGCCAGGACCAGGCAAGGTCATCGAACGATGGACACCTGGAGAGCACACCGTGGTGGCCACATGGACCGGTGGTCAGAGCAACACAGACGTCGGAACCCTCGTATGGGCATTCCGAGTTCAATGAGGAGATGAGTGTGAACAAGAAGTACACCTACAACCCGGATGCATGGCATCCGATGGTCGCTGGCGCGGTCGCCGGATCGATCGCTGCCATCGTGGCCGCGCTCATATCCCTACCGCTTCGCAGTCCTGACGAGATCGTAGCGAACAGCCTCTCCGTTGTCATCGTGTCGATCACCCTCGGCATCATCGCCGGCGGCTTGTGGCGTCGCCTTCGCGCTACGGACAACGCCCAGAAGACGTTCGCATGGTCAATGGTGGGTGGGTTCTTCGTTGCGATGCTCGCTGCGACCGCAGTCGACCTCTTCGTGCTGAGTTCACTCATCCCGTACGCTGCACCACTCGCGGCGATCATCTTCATCACTCTTGCATTCTTCATTCCGCTGCTGTCGCGCGTCACTGCCCCTGTCTGGGTGGCGGCAGCTCCGATCATCATCGCTCTCGCCCTCGGTATCGGTCTCTTCGGGCGCGGCAACGTTGCATCAGGTGCCCTCGCCCTAGACGATCTTCCTGACCAGACCACGTCGACGCTCGAAAGCGGCGCTGGGGCGACCGGCTCGCAAAGCGAGACGAGTGACGGCGGTCTCGCCGCTACCTACTCAGTGGCGGGAGGAGTCGCGACCTATACCGTCAACGAGCAACTCCAGGGCCTCTCGACACAGGGCGTCGGCACATCCGACGTGGTGACCGGCGAAGTCACGACGGGAGGGAGTTTCATGTTTGAACTCGACCTCCAATCGTTCGAGTCGGAGCAATCGAGACGCGATGCCAAGGTGCGGGAGTGGTTTACAGCAGATCCCATCGGCACATTCTCCGGCGCATCATTCGAATTCCCTGCCGGCGCGGCCGTCGGGGAGACGGTGACGTTCCCTATCACTGGCACCATGACGATCAACGGAATCGATCACGAACTCACATGGACGATCGAGGCACGGCTCGAGGAGAACGATACGATTTCGGTCAAGGGCGAATCCGACATCGTGCTGTCGTCCTTCGGCGTTCCCGTCGTGCGGGGCTCAGTGGTCGTCATGGAGGATGCAGCACACCTTGAGATTCTGGTGTCTCTGACTCCGAGCTGACGGTTCGCTACGCGCCAACGCCTCGCTCGAATCCTTCGACGAGCATCAAGGAGAATGCGTCCTCGTCGACCACTGGCACACCGAGCGACTCAGCTTTCGCACGTTTCGAGCCGGCATTCTGACCTGCAACGACAACGTCCGTCCGGGACGATACGGAACCGACGACCTTGCCTCCGTGATCGACTACAGCTGCCTTGGCCTCGTCCCTGCTGAAGCCATCGAGGGTCCCTGTGATGACGATCGAAACGCCTGCGAGGGTCTTCGGTTCAACGTCTCTTCCATTACCAGGGTCCTTCATTGAAACCCCATGGGCTGCCAGTCGATCCACGAGGTCGCGGTTCTCAGGATCACTCGCCCAGGCGATGAGCGAGCCCGCGATCTCGGGCCCGACACCGTTGATCGCCGTGATCGCGTCCTCATCGGCATCAAGCGCAGCAGGCAACGTCCTGAAATGTGCGGCGATCTGGCTGGCGACCGTTCCACCGACGTGGTCGATACCCAGACCGAAGATGAGTTTGCCGAGAGGCCGCGTCTTGGAACGTTCGATCGCCGCGACCAGATTCCTGGCTGAGATCTCGCCCCATCCCTCCATCCGGCGGAGATCGGCAACCTCAAGATCGTAGATGTCCGCGGGATCATCGATAAGGCCGAGATCTACGAGAGTGTCAACGGTGCGATAGCCAAGGCCTTCAATGTCCATCGCCCCCCGACTACCGAAATGAAAAAGATATTCCCTGAGCCGGCTCTTGCATGTGTATCCCCCGGTGCACTTGGCTTTCGCCTGGCCCTCCGGCAACACGATCGGGTTTCCACAGAAGGGACACACTGCGGGCATCGCCCAGGGTGCGAGTCCGGGAGGGCGGCGTTCGAGTACGGGGCCGACCACCTCAGGAATCACATCGCCCGCACGTCTCACCACCACGGTGTCGCCGGGCCGAACGTCTTTTCGATGCACCTCGCCTTCGTTGTGCAGCGTCGCGTTGGTGACAGTCACTCCACCCACGAAGACCGGTTCCATGACGGCGTACGGGGTGACAGCACCCGTTCGACCAACGTTGATCTCGATCGATCGCAGAAGGGTCGTTCTCTCCTCGGGTGGAAGTTTGAACGCTATCGCCCAACGTGGTGACCGGGCGGTGAAGCCAACCTGTTGTTGATCACCGATAGCATCAAGTTTGATCACAATGCCATCGGTTTCGTAGTCACGATCGTGGCGATGGGTCGTTGCATCCTCGATATAGGCAACAACCTCGTCGTACGTGGCCACGGTCGCATTCGCAGGGTTGATTCTGAATCCGAGATCGCCCAACCACTCCATCTGTGCGGTATGAGTCCCAAGGAGGGGACCACCCTCGACCGCACCGAGTTGATAGATCCACACGGCAAGGTTCCGATCGGCGGTCGCCGATGGGTCCTTTTGTCGTACGGAACCAGCAGCGGTGTTTCGGGGATTGATGTACGGCTTCTCACCCTCCTCGGCCTGGCGTTGGTTCAACGCTTCGAACTCGGACACGGGAAGGTAGATCTCTCCGCGCACCTCGACGAGATCAGGTACATCGCCACGCAGCGTCAGTGGGATCGACTTGATCGTTCGCACGTTGCTCGTGATGTTCTCACCGATTGATCCGTCACCTCGGGTCGCTCCCTGTGCCAAGCGGCCATCGATGTATGTGAGCGACACCGCAAGGCCGTCGATCTTGAGTTCACAGGAGAACCCGTTCGGGGCTCTCTCGAGGCTCGATGTCGATCGTTCATACCAGGCCGCCAGCTCATCAAGGCTCATCGCGTTGTCGAGGCTGAACATCCTTTCTCGATGTTGGACAGGTGCAAAAGCATCGTCTGGTGCAGCACCAATACGTCGCGTCAGCGAGGCCATATCGACAAGATCGGGATGAGCCTCCTCGATCTCGACGAGTTCTCGATAGAGGAGGTCGTACTCGTTGTCGTCGATGGTCGGGGATCCCAGGACGTGGTAGCGGTGGTTGTGCTCGCGGAGTTCATCGAGCAACTGTCGATACCGATCTTGCGTATTCACAGAACTCCTTTCGGCGCTCAAGGTAGCGAACAAGGCGGCCGCAACAGACGCATCACGGCTCAATTGCAGCGAGAGCCTACTGCCTGATGATGCCGCCGCCGAGTACGTACTCACCGTCGTATACGACGAGCGTTTGACCGGGGGCTGGTCGTGCTTCTGGCTCACGGAATACGAACCGCCAGCCGTCCTCGATCATCTCAGCGCGTGCTGCGACCGGTGCCGACCGGTAGCGGGTCTTGACCTCGACACGATCACCATCGCGGATCGGATCGTTCGTGTACGTCAGTTGATCAGTCTCGCACGATGCTGTGAGCAGTTCTTCGTACGTCCCGATCGTGATGGTCTGGTTGCGAGGTGAGATATCGATCACGTAGCGGGGCTCGCCGAGGGAGACGCCAAGTCCCTTTCGCTGACCGATCGTGAAACCGGGAGTGCCATCGTGGTGACCGACAACCGAACCACCCGTGTCGAGTACCTCGCCACCGCCTGTGAGGTCGGGGATCGCCTGTTTGAGGAAGTCTCGATAGTCGCCAGATGTCACGAAGCAGATGTCCTGCGAATCCGGCTTTGACGCCGTACGAAGCCCCAGTTTCGATGCGTATGCACGAACATCACGCTTCGTCATCTCCCCCACAGGAAGTTTCACCATCGACAGCGCCCGCTGATCGAGCATGTGCAGCACGTACGACTGGTCCTTCGTGTCATCGATGGCCATCCGGAGTCTCCATTCACCGTCACGCTCTTCGACCCTGGCGTGGTGACCGGTAACCAGAACATCACATCCGAGCGCATGCGTCCGCTCGAGCAGCGCGGTGAACCGGACCTTGCGATTGCACTCGATACAGGGGTTCGGTGTGAGTCCATTCAGGTAGCCATCGAGGAATGGCTGGATCACCGCCTCAGCGAAGTCATCGACATAGTCGAGGACGTAGTAGGGGATATCCAGTTGTGCGGCCACCCTGCGTGCATCCTCCGCGTCGGACAGCGTGCAGCATCCCGAGACGGGCATCGATCCATCAGGACCCTCCCACTGTTTCAGGGTCACACCGATGACGTCGTATCCCTGCTCGAGCATCAATGCCGCAGCCACAGAGCTGTCAACACCCCCCGACATCGCCACGAGGGCCTTCATCTCATCTCTCCGAGCACATCGAGGATCAACGCGGCAGCCTGCAATCCGATACCTTGCTGGCTGTCCCACCCGAAGGTCACTCTGATGCACTGACGAGCACGTGAGTCGGTGAATCCCATCGCAAGAAGGACGTGACTCGGCCTGAGCGCACCCGACTGGCATGCTGAACCAACAGAAGCGAACAGACCGACACGATCGAGTCGGATCAAGAGGGTCTCCGCATCGACCGACGGGATCTGGAAATGACTGAAATGCGGCAATCGGGTTTCGTCAGCCGATGTGATCGCGATGTCCTGGGAGCCGTG
>JAMBLJ010000076.1 GCA_023336815.1 Actinomycetes bacterium | reverse complement strand
CTCGAAGCGCTACGAGCGCTCCCTCAGATCACACATCTCAACGTTGCAGGAACCCAGATCACCGACACCGGGCTACAGACAATCGTCGAGGCCCTCCCTCGGCTCAAAACGCTCGATATCAGGGCAACCGATGTCACCCCCGAGGGAGCCAAGGTCCTGAGCAATCTGAAAGACCTGCGGAGACTCGGGCTGTCCGATCCCCTCCTTACTGTCGACTACACGACCCACATGAGAGACCAGGGGAACGTCACAGAACTCACCATGGGGGTAAGGCTGTTTGAGATGAACGACGAACAGACAGCTGCGTTCGAGGTGATCGAATGTGGTCGGTTTCCCGGGCCACCTGTATGAGCCCGCCGAATGTCGAGGGACTCCACGCGCCGCTCACCCTATCCGACGGGATCAGCGACGAAGTTCGAGAACTGATCTCTGGGGCGGTCAACCGACCCGGCAAGGTCGTGGTCATCACAGGCGCCGGTGTTTCTGCCGAATCCGGTATCCGCACCTACCGGGGAGCCAACGGGATGTGGACCGACGGGGGACAGGACGCCATGCTGAAGGCAACGGGGGCCTTCTTCCTCCAGCACCCCCGCAAGAGCTGGGAGTGGTATCTGACGAGACGCACCGAGGCAAGAGCTGCGGAACCCAATGCCGCACACATCGCCATTGCCGATATGGGGTGGATGCTTGGCGACCGGTTCATGTTGATCGGCCAGAACATCGATCGGCTCCACTCGAGAGCCGGTAGCCCTCCTGATGGGATGATCGAGCTCCACGGCCACCTCGAGGGAATGCGCTGTGGCGTAGGACGTCCCGGTGTGTGGCCGATCCCCGAAGTCTTCGACGGCTGGACAGAGGACGACCAACTCACAGATGACCACCTGGACCTGCTCGTATGTCCACGCTGTGGCTCTCTCGCCCGTCCCCACGTCCTGTGGTTCGACGAGTTCTACGACGAGGAGCACTACGGCTTCGCATCCGCCCAACGTGCCGTCGCCGACGCTTCGCTCTGCATCACCGCCGGCACCTCGGGTGGTGTCCCGGTCGCTGCACGCCTCGCCGGAATCGCCGAACGAGCAGGAGCGACATTGATCGATGTGAACACCCGTGACAACCGGCTCCGCCAGATAGCGGTACGCCACGGCGGGTTCATCGAGGGACCCGCTTCAATCGCCATGCAGGCAATCGCATACACGGTCGCCCAGGCAGCCGTCGAGGGCAACCGGAGACCCGAAGGTATTGTCCGCGGCTGAGAAGGGACTGGATGCTCAGCAGCCACAGTTGAGGACGGCTGGCGGCCGCCACTCATAAAGGCGGTTGCAATGACCCACTGAAACCGCCACCGAAAGTGACGGATCGCGCGTCGCGTGTTCTATCGCCATCTAAGGCCTGGCTCCTTCGTCCGCCCAGATTTGCGCTGCATGTGTTATGAATGTATTAGTGGTTATTGAAATATTGCATACACGTCACTACTTTTGAAATATGGATCCACGCACCAATCCGTACACCCCGCGTGGTGAGATGCAGATCGCGACGAACCTAGGTGTTCCGAAGGGAATGTCGAAGGGCTCGGGCGTTGGTGGCCGAGCGATAGTGCGAGTTGGGGCACCATGATGTCTTCCTGCAGGCGCCGGTTCTCTGGTTAGCGCTTCAGGTGCTGAGCAAATCGAATCAGTCCGCGCTCCTCGAGGAGGTCTATCAGATCAGCGATCGTCTTGTCGCGCAGTGAGGCTTCCTCAGCGACGAGCTGCCTTGTCGCCATCGGGTTGAGATCGAATAGGTCTGTCAGGAAGTCATCCGGACTCTGCGCTACCAGATCATGAGGTTCCAACGACACGTGGTCGAAATCCCGATCGTCCGTGACAATGGCTTGGGATTGACTGTGGATCGCAGCTGCGAGTACGTGTCGGTCATCAGGATCGGAGATCTCCACCGTTGGAAGAAGGTATTCGTAGTCGGACACCAGACAGTCGGACACGGAATCGACGATGGCTGCCCTGAGCGAATCCCCCTGCTCGGCCGAGAAGTTGGGATACTTGTCCCGAACGGCGGTCGTCATCTCCTCAAGAATCTCGTGCGTGACGAACACGCGGAGATTGAACTTTGTCTGGTGGACCCCAACCCGCACGAGGATGCTCCTCTGCAGGGCTCCGAAGAGGGCGTTGGCGTCGTAGATGACACGAAAGGACAATCAATCGTCCAATCCTGCATCGATTCCTAGCTGTGATACCGCGTCGGCTGCGGCCTTCCGACGGAGCTCATCTTCTCTGCGGTAGGAATCGAGGTCGGAGAAGCGGATCCGACGGTGTCTTCCCACCGTCCGGAATGGCAGTGGACCGGCTGGAGTTAGGACCCGGCCAATCAAGTAAGGGCGAGACACGCCTAGGAGATCCGCAGCTTGTTGCGTCGTCAGTTCGCTATTTGCGGGCACGATCGAAACCCCGATGCCGTCCTTCAAGTGGTCGAGTATCTCAATGAACATCTTGAGAGCCTCGGATGGGACTGTGATCATCGTCGCTTCGGCTGAATCGTCCTCGACCAACTGAACTTGAGCAGTCGGAGTCGGGTGGCGTCGGAGAAAATCGGCCAACGTCGCCGGCGCGTCAGCCCACGCTGAAGTGGGTTCATTGTGGTCTGGATCCCGCAGTTCGTGTGTCATGGTTCCTCCTATGTCGGAGGCTATCACCTATTCGCAATAGTCGCAATAGTCGCAATATACGAATCCGCCCCCTCCGAACCGAAAGTGACGGGTTGTGATCGATCTTCCGGTCGCCGTGATGCGCTCCAGCTATACAAATGTGACGGGTTGGATGGGTCGTACCTACCGACGAGCAAGATCCGGCGATTGTCGATTCGCCAATGCCCCCGTAGGAGCCTTTTGTGCATCCTTCTTGTGCCGAAGACTGCCCTTTGTGACCTACTTGCGTTTGCCATTCTTGGATAGCTCCGCATCGAGGATGAATTGGGTTCGCGCTGGTAGTGTGCGAGCGCCATAGGGAGGGTATGTCATCGATTCCACATTTCTCGGCAACTCTTTTCACCGACGCCTTGGGTCGACCTTGTTGTGGCTCCCGATACTCGGAATCGCCCTGGTTGTAGCTGGCTGTGGAGGAGGATCGTCCGAGAACTCGGGTTTCACGGTCGTGTCGGAGGATGGCATGGCGACTCTGGTGATCCAGGAAGGCAGCTTGCCGGACGATGTTTCGCGCGACGATGTCCGGATCGATTGGGCGGAAGGTCAGAGCGACGTGGCCGGCGCACCATTGTCGGCGGTGAGATTGTTGCCTTCCGGATTGGCCCTCTCGGCCGATGCGGTCGTTCGGATCGAGATTCCCGACACCGTGGATCAACTCCTCGCCGTACACAGCAATGGTGTTGGGTTCGAAGTCGTTGAAACCGCTGTAGAGACCATCGATAACAAGCTCGTTGCAACGGTCGAGATTGATCATTTCAGCTTTCTGACGTTGTACGGGGTCAACGGGTTGTTCGTCACTGCGGAGGCGACTCCTGCGTCGGTAGCCGTCGACGAGTTCCAAGAGGCGTACCTGAGGATCGAGGTCGAGGACGGAACATTCCCGCTATGGATCAACGTGGGAGGGTTTCTCGAGAACAAGTTTCAGCAGTTCGTGTTCCGAACCCAATCGATTTTTCCGGGATTCCGCGATCCAACAGTGAAGTGGAGCAACGGTTCTGCGCTTTCGGAAAAATGGAACCCACCGAGCGTCGCAACCAGGGTATCGGAAGGCGAGCTTTCCTTTGAGGCGTTGGCGAGCTCGTCGTGTGTACAACCGAACACAGACGCTCCAGTGGTCGAGGCACGACCGATACTGACGATGCGCTTGGTGAGCAAGGGGCCTGTCACAGACGGATCGAATCTCTTCCTCGTCGAGGCGTTCGGTACCGAACTTGGCTACGGGGCTTCAAACAAGAAGTGGAGCGATGACGGTTTCGTACCGTTCACGATGAGGGTTGATGAGGAGATCTTCGGCGTCGTCACTGTTACTCGCCGACTGACATCCGAATGCGTTGGCGCTGCAGAGACAAGCGATACGTCTTCAACATCGTCGACGAGCCTCCCGCCTGTCGAGGAAACCGCCACGTCCTTCAACCTCGTCGGTTCCGCGGGTGATGTCACCTGTGAAGGCTCGGAAACGACCCTCGATCCGGCACTGACCATTCAGGGTGCAACGTTTGTGCAGGATGGTGACGAGATCGTGGTGACCATCACATTTGCGGGGGATGCCGAGGCCTATGAAATGACGACAGCCGACTCGTTCCCCTTCGCCGTTCAGTTCCGGCTGAAGGAGGACACCAATGGGTATCCAGAGGTGTTCTTCCGGGAGAAGGGCAAGCTCAAGGTGTCTGGAGGCCTCCTGCAAGTCGTGAGTCACGAGTTTTCAGGGAACAAGCTGACGATTCGGGTCAAGGGCCGTACGCTCGAAGATGTGCAGGGCGTGCAGGTTTCGACGTTTGTATACGCAGGTGGGACGTGCCAGGACTTGCTGCCCTCAGAAGCCTACAACGACTGATCCGTCGGATACCTTGGCGACGTTAGCGATGAGCGGGGTTCGTGTTGGAGCACGGCGGGCCTCATCCTCCGTCGTCTCAGGTCGCGACGCGGAGCCCGTTTCCCCTATACGAAAGAGATAGGATGTGACGGCACCGGTCTCGTGCGGCTACAAGGCAGAACCGCTGCGGATCAGGGCCCGAAACCGGTGTCATGCCGATTCTGTACAAGGATGAGGGGCTCGTAATGGGCATATTGCAAGGAAAACGCAAACTACACGGCGCTATACCGTCGCATCAATCGTTGTAATCGCCGTGTTCGGGAGGTTCGGGTCGGCAGTGATCGACGCCATAGCTTCGCCCTGAGCACCTACCAACGAACAGTCCGGTCTCAGTCGTCGGTGTCCACGAGGGTCCACTCGACGCGCTTGCCGAGCACGGCGGCCATTCTCGCTACGGTCGACAGCCGCACATCGACGTCGCCACTCTCAGCCCGGGCGATCTGTGATTGGGACGTTCCTGCTGCCGCGGCGAGCTTCGTCTGAGAGATATTCGCAGCGACTCTTACGCTTGCGAGCTCCCGCATCAGTACCCGCTGATCGAGCGCTGCTTCGACCTTCTGGGCGAAGAGCGGGTCCTCTTCGGTACTCAGTTGGATGATCTCATCGAGGAAGTCGGGCATCGTTCAGCCTTCGGGTGGTGGTCGCTATATCGAAAAAGCTATCTCGTTAAGAGTATCGTGAAAACGGTATGAGCTCAAGGTGATCGTCGTCGCGACCTCCAGTCTCTGAGGCGTGCTTCGGCGAGTTCGATGTCACGGTTCGGTACCGATCGTGTCCGTTTGGTGATGGCGTGGAGTGCCAGGAGAACCTGATCGGATCGGCCCTCGGTCGCGTACAGGACGCGAAACTGGCGATCCCTTCCGTGTGCTTTCACTTCGTAGATGCTGTCCCGGAGGTGATGAGCAACCATGTTGCCGTGAAGTCGTACATCCTTCATCGCGGCGACAATCGCTGCCCGGTCGTCGCTGCGGAGGCCCATGATGAAGTCCTTGACGGGAGACCGGCCGGCAGCGGTCCGATAGTCGCGCCATCTGCGCCTTGGAGGGTGCTCGGACGAGGTCATGTGCTTCGGTGCCCGGATTCTTCAGACGTGCGTGACGGGTGCGACACGACGCATTCAGGTTGTGGCGTCGATGAACTCGACGTCGAACGTTGCGAGTTTCGGGTCGGACGAGATGATCGGCAGGTGTTCGATCATCGCTTGGCCGATGAGCAGGCGATCGATCGGGTCGTGCTCATGGTCGTCGAGTCGCGACACTGCGAGCGCATGGCTGTGTTCGATCGAGAGTCCGTTGACACCGCTGGTTAGAAGGCGGTCGGGAACATACTCATCTGGCGGTTCTGGGAGTTGAAGCCTGCCTCGGCGGAACTTCTGGGCGATCTCCCAAGCACTTGCCGATGACAGGAACAACTCGTTGCGGTCGTCCGTCAGGATGTTCATCGTGTGGCGTCCGATGCGGTCAGGGTGTGCTTGCATCCACAGCCACACCTCGGTATCGAGCAGGTACCTCACAGTTTGGTCAGATCCCTTCTGTCCTTCTCGATCGGGTCGTTGAAATCTCGAGGGACGGTGAACTGTCCTTCGTCGATACCGAGCTGTCGCCGATCAGAAGGTCCGATAGGTACGAGGCGCGCAACGGGAGTTCCCCGACGTGAAATGGTGATCTCTTCGCCCGCAGCAACCCTGCGCATGAGACGTGAGAAGTGTGTACGTGCCTCGTTCAGTGCGATGTACTTCATGTGGCCATCGTGGAGATCGAAAACATCCAAGTCAATGGGTCTGTTGGCTCGACAGCCGCGCTAGCCCCACACGAAAGTGACGGGTTGTGTGGCTCTGGCAATTTGAGCGCCGCCACTCATCTACGTCACCACGG
>JAMBLJ010000075.1 GCA_023336815.1 Actinomycetes bacterium | reverse complement strand
CTCGTCGGATCCGCGGTAACGCTGCGTGTTCCCGGACAAACAGGCACGATGGTTTTCACAGCCGCCGGACTCACCTCAGCCTTACGCAGCGAGATCGTGGTGAACTCCCCTGCCGTCCTCGAGGTCTCGCTCGATACCGATACCCTCACCAGTATCGCCGCACGATCCGCCGAACAGTTCACCGTTCCACCAACAGACGCAGCCTTCGCGTTCGACGACGAAACGAAGACCCTTACTGTTGTGCCAGCCGTTCCGGGCATGAGGATCGACCTCACCGCTGTGCCAGGGGCTGTCGAAAAGGCAGCGCTCTCGACGAGGACGGGTCTCCTTGTTCTGACCGATGGAGCCGAGGCCGAGTTCACCACCGAGATGGCAGAGGCGATGGGTCCCTTCGATGAGGTATCCACCTTCACGACCAAGCACCCCGCCGGCCAGAGCCGTGTTACGAACATCCAGCTGCTCGCCGATGAGATCGGAGGGAACTTCGTCATGCCAGATGAGATCTTCTCGATCAACGACACAGCGGGAGAACGCACCCTCGGTGAGGGTTATGTGCGCGCAGGGGCGATCATCAACGGTCGGATCGAATGCTGCGATAGCAGGGTCAACATCGGTGGAGGGACGAGCCAGTTCGCCACCACGTTCTACAACGCGGTCTTCTTCGGCTGCTACGAGGACATATTCCATCAGCCACACAGCCTCTACTTCCCACGCTACCCATTCGTGCGTGAAGCAACGCTCGGGTTCCCTGCACCGGATGTGAAGTTCCGCAACGATTCCGATTCGGTTGTGTATATCGATACGACCTACACACCAAGTTCCATAACCGTGACCCTGTACGGCAACAACGGGGGTCGTGTGTGTACGTCGGAACGGTCGGGGAACACGATCACACGGGTCATGACACATCCCGATGGTTCAGTGACCACTCAGAACTGGTCCTGGAACTACAAGCAGCCGCGCCCGCCAGACGACGCACCTGCTCACGAGGACCACGACGACACGACCACCACAACATCGGGTGACACACCACCACCAACGACGGGTGACACGACAACCACGACACCTGCAGAAACAACGACAACGACAGCCGACACGACAGCGACTCCTTAGCGCACACGCCGCATGGGTGGGCCTGCGAGTACGCTGCGAGCCGTGACCGCCCAACCGACCACACGTCCCGACATCGAGCGCGACCTCATCGATGCGGGACCGAACTGGATACGGTCCATCGCCGACTGCGCCGCAGCCGACGACGACGCCGTTGACGTCAGAGTCCAGAAACGTGTCCTCGTGGTAGCAACGGTGATCGCCATGATCATCGTCACACCATGGGGTCTCTTCTACATCTGGCTCGGGGTACCCGTCAGCGGTGCGATCCCCCTCGTCTACGTCGCGATCTCTTTCGTGTTCCTCGTCCTCGCTCGCAGAACCCGTTCGATCGGAGTCTTGTTGCCATCGCAACTCGGGATGTTCCTCATTCTGCCACCACTCGTCCACATCAGCCTCGGTGGTTTCACAAACAGCAGCGGGGTCGTGATGTACTCCACGGTCGTACCGATCGCGGCGCTTTCGTTCGCCAACTCGAAACGTTCGGGTCTGTGGTTCCTTGCGTTCGCCGCGATCGTCGTTGGTCTCGTCCCGTTCGAGAACGCGCTCAAGGACAATGCACCCGAGCTTTCGAACTCGGTCATAGCGGCCTTCTTTGCTGTCAACATCGTCGCAACAGCGATGATCGGGTTCCTCTCACTCGACATCTACGTCCGGTCGCGCAACAGGCTTGCGTCGGACCTCGCGTTCGAGCGGGCACGATCGGACAGCCTGCTTCTCAACGTTCTTCCTCGACCCGTGGCCAAGCGACTCAGGGATGGGGAAGCGGTCATCGCCGATCGACACGATCACGTTGCTGTTCTGTTCGCCGACATCGTCGGTTTCACACCGCTCTCTGAGACGATGAGTGCCGAACAGCTGGTTGCCGACCTGAACAACCTGTTCTCGGCATTCGATCGATGTGTGGAGATTGCAGGGGTCGAGAAGGTCAAGACGATCGGCGATTCATATATGGCGATGTCCGGCACAGACGGTTCGCCAGCGGATCTCGGGGCGATAATCGCGCTTGCACGTGATTTCCACTCGTGTGCGGCGGTGGCGAGCATCGGTGATCGCAGCCCCATCGAGATCAGATGCGGGATCGACGTGGGACCGGCCGTGACCGGAGTCATCGGTACAACACGGTTCATCTACGACGTCTACGGAGCAACTGTCAACATGGCAAGCCGTATGGAGTCCCATGGGCTGCCAGGCGAGATCCAGGTGACGGAACGGGTCCGCGATCAGCTGTCTGACTGCTTCGTGTTCGAGAAGCGAGGACCGATCAACATCAAGGGAGTCGGACCTACCATCACCTACCTCGTGAAGGCTTGATCCACCGTGCACCGCCACTCTGAAGGCGAGCCACAGACGAGAGTGGGAAGGAACCAGACAGGAACCGGGTTCATCTGATGATGCCCAAGCCACATCCCGCTCCTGCATACGCCCTCCCCGGGGGCAAGCTCGACGTCGCGACGCGATCCGAGTGGGTGCGTTCGATGATCAAAGGCACCCTGCTCTTTGGCCCGAAACATCGCAAGTTGATGCGCGCCACCCGATCCGATGACCGCGTTGCGCTTCACGAGGCTGAGCGGACATGGGCCCGTTCTGCGATGCGAGCCATCGATCTGAGTGTCAACGTGCATGGACTCGAGCACATCGACACGTCTCGTTCGTACATCGTTGCGCCTCTTCACGAAGGGTTCACCGATCTGCTTGCCCTCCAGCACGTGCCACTCGCGATGATCTACGCCACAGCTGAAGAGTTGTTCTCCTGGGAGCACCTCGGTCCCTTCCTTCGCTCATCGCATCAGCCGTGTGTTTCGCTCACAGATGGACCATCGGCCTACAGGGCGATCCTGCGCGCAGGTAAGCAGGCGGCGGCGCGACACGAGAGCCTTGTCGTTTTTCCCCAAGGGACGGTCCTCGGCATCGAAACAGCATTTCTGCCTGGCGCGTTCAAAGCCGCCGAATACCTCGACATGCCTGTGCTTCCCATCGTTCTCACCGGCTCAGCACAGGTCTGGGACTACCCGTTCAGCACACGCCTCACAACTGGCAAGTCGATCCGCCTCGAGGTACTGCCAGCCATTCTCGCGAGAAACGCTGTTGCAGGCGCTCGCGCAATGGAAGAAGAGATGAAGGACATCGCTCTTGCATCGACTCCGCCGCCACGACGGTTCGTCCCGTCCCGTGACGGCTGGTGGGATTCGCATCGATTTGAGATCGATGGCCGGTTCAGCGATCTTCGCGACGCTTTGGCGAAGCGGCGAGCGACGCACCTCGCACCCCGGGCAGGCGATCCCGATCCTGTCGAGCCGTCGGCGAACATTCACTGACAGCCGACGGACTGCGAGTCACCTGACCTGCTGAGCTCCATGGCAAATCACCCACGCCACCGCTGTCTGCAAGACTTGGGGTACCCGAAACCGCGAGGTCACCTTGGAATACCGCACGATCATCGAACCCTTCCGCATCCACAGCGTCCAGGCGATCGACCTGCCAGACATGACAACACGCGAGGCCGCTCTCGATCGCGCTGGCTACAACCTCTTCGGTCTCCATGCGGATGAGGTCATCATCGATCTGCTGACGGACTCCGGCACGGGTGCGATGTCCTCGGAGCAGTGGGCAGGCATGATGCGTGGCGACGAGTCCTACGCAGGCAGTCGGTCGTTCTTTCGTTTCGAGGGCGTCGTCAAGGACATCACCGGTCTCGAAGAGGTGATCCCAACACACCAGGGCCGCGCGGCAGAGAAGATCCTGTTCTCGGTAGCAGTCAAGGACGGCGACGTTGTTCCGAACAACACTCATTTCGACACGACACGCGCCAATGTCGAGTTCCAGGGCGCCGAAGCCAGAGATCTTGTCATCCCGGAGGGCACCGATCCAGCTGCGATTCTGCCTTTTAAGGGGAACATGGACATCGGACGACTCCGGTCAACGATCAAAGAGGTCGGGGTCGATCGGATCCCCCTCGTGATGGTGACCGTCACGAACAACTCGGGCGGTGGCCAACCCGTGTCGATGCAGAACCTCCGCGACGTTCGTGCCGTATGCGACGAGTATGAACTGCCGTTCTATCTCGATGCGTGCCGGTTTGCGGAGAACGCGTGGTTCATCAAGCTCAGGGAAGACGGATACGCCGACAGGACACCCCGCGAGATAGCCAAGGAGATGTTCTCACTCGTCGATGGCGCAACAATGTCGGCAAAGAAGGATGGTCTTGCGAACATCGGTGGTTTTCTCGCGACCAACGACGAGTCGATCGCGATGAACGCCAGGAACCTCCTCATCCTCACGGAAGGGTTCCCGACATACGGTGGACTTGCCGGATACGACCTTGAGGCAGTGGCTGTTGGCCTCGAAGAGGTGCTCGACGAGAACTATCTCAGATACCGCATCCGCTCGACGGCATATCTTGCGGAGACCGTGGCCGGTGCGGGTGTGCCGATAGTTCAGCCTCCAGGTGGCCACGCCGTGTATCTCGATGCAGCGGCCCTCCTCCCCCACATTCCCTCTCACGAGTATCCAGCGCAGGCCCTCGCCGTGGAGCTGTATCGAGCTGGAGGGGTACGAGGTGTTGAGATAGGAACCGTCATGTTCGGGAAACCGGACCCTGATGGAGGCCCGGATTCACCGGCCCCGATGGAACTCGTGCGTCTCGCCATACCCCGCCGAACCTACACGCAGAGCCACATCGACTACGTTGGCGAGGTAGTCATCGATGTTGCAGCGCGTGCGGAGTCGCTCCGTGGCCTCACGATGACACAGCAACCGCCCTGGCTGCGACACTTCACGGCAAGATTCGCCGAAATGGGCTGACGCGTCCGATGATCCGAAGTCCGGCTACAGCGAGATGCGCATGCCGGGTCTCGCTGCCTCCGTGGCCGGAAACATCTCTTGTGCCGCACCGACGATGGCATCGATGGCGTCGTCACTGCGTCCTGGATCGTGGCTCGTCAGAATGAGCCGATCGGCATCGACCTCAGAAGCGAACGTTGTGGCGTCCTTCCAGCTCGAGTGCCCCCAACCCCTGCGACCATCCATCTCGGACGGGAGATACTGTGCATCGTAGATAACAACATCGACGTGACCTTCGGGGATCTTCAAAACCGCACCCTCCACCTGCTCGTGGTCCGTCACAACGAGCACGACGGCACCAGGCCCCTCGATGCGATAGCCGAGGGCCCCACCAGGGTGGTTGACGGTGAAGGGTGTCAGCTGTACCGAGCCACGATGAACTACTCCCTCAATGGGTCGGTAGAAGACGTTGTCCTGTCCGGCGAGCGACACCGGAAACCAGGGCGGACGAATCGCTCCTGAGAGTGATGCCTTCGGATCGTCTGATCCCCAGATTTCGACGATGCAGTCCCCACCCCACATGTCGCCCAACATTGACAGTCCCTGGATGTGGTCCCAGTGATAGTGCGTGAGGAATATCGACAGTTGGTCCGAAAGTACAAGACCATGTTCTTCGTACGCGTTGATCCCGGTGCCCGCATCGATGAACGTAGCTGCAAGGCCATCCTGTTCGATAGCGATACTGGTCGTGTTGCCCCCGAACCGTGTGTACTTCGCTCCGGAAACGGGAATGGACCCACGTGAACCGAGCACAACGAGGCTCGGCTGCGTACTCTCGTGTGCGGCATCAAGGATATCCATGAGTGTCATACCGTAGTCAGCCGAGACCCGACAGACCGGAATCGATGCCGGTAGTCTCGCTGACGGATGGGAGGCCACCTGAGGAGGGACCATGTCCAAAGCCGTGATCTTCGCGCTCGACGACGAGCCGACGGTGCTGGCAGCTGTCCAACGCGACCTCCGATCTGAGTTCGCGGAACGGTATCGGATCCTCTCGGCGACGTCAGGGGGCGACGCCCTCGCAACACTCGTGGAATTGAAAGCCCGCGGTACCGACGTTGCGGTGTTCGTCGTTGACCAGCGGATGCCTGAGATGTCTGGCACGCAGTTTCTCGTTCAGGCCATGGATCTTTTTCCCGGTGCGAAACGGGTCCTGCTTACGGCATACGCTGATACCGATGCGGCGATCGCGGCGATCAACGAGGTGGGCCTCGATCACTATCTCCTCAAGCCATGGGACCCGCCAACGGAGAAGTTGTACCCCGTCATCGAGGATGTCCTCGTCGACTGGGAGGCGAACCGATCGATACCGTTCGAGGGGGTTCGGGTCCTTGGCACCACATGGTCTCCTGCTACCTACGAGATCAAGACCTTCCTCGCCCGCAACGCGGTGCCCTATCGCTTCGAAGACATCGAACGCGACACTGAGGCAGCCGCCATCGTCGACTCAGCCGCATCGTCGACACTTCCCCTCGTATTGCTCCCCGATGGCACCACGTTGTCGGCTCCCGACCGGATGGAGCTCGCCGAAGCAACCGGATTCCATACAGCCGCGGACTCGCGCTTCTACGACCTCGTGATCATCGGTGGCGGGCCAGCTGGGCTTGCAGGCGCGGTATACGGTGCCTCAGAGGGTCTTACAACCGCGATGATCGAGCGAGAGGCACCAGGAGGCCAGGCGGGGACAAGTTCACGCATCGAGAACTATCTCGGTTTCCCCAAGGGAATCGCCGGTGCGGATCTTGCCCACCGGGCCATTGCACAGGCATCTCGTCTCGGCGCAGAGCTCATCACGGCAGCTGAGGTCACGTCGGTCCGAGTCGAAGGCACCGTGAAGATCGTCGAGCTGTCGGATGGCAGCGATATCCGCTGTAAGGCAATCCTCGTTGCCAGCGGTATGACCGTCAGGCGGCTCGGAGTTCCCGGATACGAGAAATACGAGGGCGCAGGCGTGTACTACGGGGCCGCGGCAACCGAGGCTGCGACGTACAAAGATCAACCGATCTACGTGGTCGGAGGAGCGAACTCCGCTGGTCAGGCAGCTGTGATGTTCTCGAAGACATCGAGCAAGGTCACAATGGTCGTGCGTTCCACTTCACTCGGAGAGAAGATGTCGGCTTACCTTGTCGAACAGATCGCATCGATCGACAACATCGACGTCATCACCAACACGAAGGTTGTGGAGGTCTCTGGCGAATCGATGGTCGCAAGCATCACACTCGAGAACAGGGAATCCGGTGATCAGAAAACAGAGCAAGCGCGTGCTCTCTTCATCTTCGTCGGCGCGATCCCCCATTCGGGTTTCCTCAAAGATGCTGTCGAGCTCAACGACCATGGCTTCATCTACACAGGCCAGGACGTACTGGATTTCACCAGCGTTTGGCCACTCGAGCGAGATCCGTTTCCGCTCGAGACATCCGCACCCGGCATCTTCGCTGCAGGCGACGTACGGGAGGGAGCTGTACGCCGTGTCGCCTCAGCCGTTGGTGAAGGCTCCGTATCGGTATCGATGATTCACCGCTATCTGGACACGGTGTGAGCGATATCGACCTCAGTACGGTCGACCTCTTCGCCAACCTGAGCGAGGAAGACCTGGCACGCCTGACCGGCTCGCTGTCGGAACAGAAGCTCGACCCAGGCGAGTTCCTCTTCCACGAAGGTGATGTCGGTGATGCTGCGTATGTCCTGACGGACGGCGATGTCGAGATCATCAAGGACACTGGGGGATCCGGCACGCGACTTGCGATCCTCGGTCCAGGAGCCCTCGTTGGAGAGATGGCGCTCCTTGCAGGTGAACCGCGCAACGCATCATGTCGGGCGATAACTCTCGTGATGCTGGTTGTCATTCCCAAAGCGACGTTCGACGAGGTGATCGAGACGAGCCCAACGGCGCTCCACTCGCTCTTCTCCGTGTTCCTCACACGATGGCGCGAACAGGAGTCCAGATTGCGCCAATCCGAGCGCATGGCCCAGCTCGGTGTGCTGACGGCGGGGCTCGCACATGAGATGAACAATCCCGCAGCCGCGATCGTGCGGGGAGCAGACCAACTTCGCCAACACCTTGCCGACTACGGCAGTGCTATGCAACAGATCCCCAGCGATGCAGTAGTCCCCTCACCGGAAACCAATATGCCTGTGATGTCGAGCCTTGAACGTGCCGATCTCGAGGAGCGGATGGAGGAAGCACTGGAATCTGCTGGATTCGACAAGGTGTGGGAACTCGTTCCACCCCTCGTCTCAGCCGGGTTCACACAGTCGGATCTCCTTTCGGGTGACCAAAGAGTCACACCAGAGCTTCTTCAAGCGACGGCAACGCGAGCAGAATTGACAGCACTGCTCCGAGAGGTCAGCGAGGGCGCAACAAGACTCTCCGAACTGGTTGGTGCCCTGAAGTCGTATTCATTTCTCGACCAGGCACCCGTTCAGGATGTTGATGTGGCTCAGGGAATTGAAGACACGCTTCTGATCCTCCGCTCCAAGATCCAGGGAATCGATGTTGTACGCCACTACGCAGACACCGTCCCACGGATCACCGCATTGGGAAGTCAACTCAATCAGGTGTGGACGAATCTCATCGACAACGCTGCGGACGCGATCGTGAGTGCCGGCATGACGGGTGGCGTGATCACTATCTCGACGGACTTCCTAGACGGCTGTGTCGTGGTTACCGTCGAGAACGATGGACCTGCGATCCCCCAGGAGATCCAGGACAGGATCTTCGAGGCGTTCTTCACGACGAAACCGCCAGGCAGCGGGACAGGTCTCGGTCTGGACACCGCCTACAACATCGTGGTTGTACAACACGGTGGGAGCCTTGAAGTGCACTCGGATGAGACCGCCACACGATTCACGGTCGTCCTGCCAACGTCTCCCGAAGTCGCCATCGGGTGAGGAAGTTGACGGTTCCGGAGTTGCGAAGCAACTCCCAAGGAACCCGCAGGGTTCTCACGTTTGGCTAGGTTGGATACATCGTCGAGGAGGAACAAGAATGTCAGCACCGTGTCCCCATCTCGCAAACGTCCCGCTTGTAACCATGACAGAGGGTGGCTGCACAGATTGCATTGCGGTCGGTGACACATGGGTGCACCTTCGCTACTGCGTCGGGTGCGGATCGATCGGCTGTTGCGATTCGTCGAAAAATCGACACGCACGCAAACACTGGGAGTTGACCGGGCACGGAGTCGTCCGGTCCAAGGAGCCACAAGAGTATTGGGCGTATTGCTACCCCGATGACGAGATCGTGAGCACGGGAACAGACGGCAGATAACAGACAACAGACAACAGACAACAGACAAGCGTCAGCCCCGGAGTTGCACCGCAGGTGGCCCCGCTGTGAACTGTGAACTGTGTAGCACAGAGAGAAGAGTCCCTTTCGGGACTCCTCTCATGTAACCGGCCCGCCGCTGGCGACGTTCATATCGTCGTCCACTAACCGACTGGGTTTTCGAGTGCCTGTGGCACTCGCTCAACGGGGTACGGATCCTCGCACCGCCATGGCGACCCGGTCCAGTTCTCTCATTGCAGCGTCGCGCTAAATCATTAGTTTGTCAATAACCGTTCGGTCAGATCTGTCGGTATCCACTCAAAGGAACCTCAGTCCACCGTGGATATGGGCGGAGATCGAGCGCATGACGCGTGTTGCCACGATCTCCGAGAATTCGGTGTACCCATCCGTGTGCGCAAAGAAACCAAAGACACCCCGCTCGCAGATGCCATCACTGTCAACACACACATCAACAGCAACAGTACGGAGATACCCGGGAAGAGCGATGGCTCCGAAGGATCCACCACGCTCATTCTGGCTGTCACCAAGACGGGTGATACCAGACTGAGAAGGGTCACGTGTGGGGTCAGCAAGAAGCACAACGGATGCGATGCGAGCGTTCGGCACCGTGTTCTCCATCGTCTGTTTGATGACCTGGGCACCCTGGGAGTAGCCGATCAAAACGATCTGGGTATCACTACACGCCTCGGTCACGCCATCGACCGCTGAGCGAAGCCGCTCGATTCCGGCCGCGACGCTGCGGTCATAGTCTCCCGTCAACAGAACAAGCCCGAACGAGTCACTGATGCTGATCGCCGGATACTCCAGCGCTTCGGCCGCCACCGATCTGCCCGAGGCACCGATATCTTCTACCAGGTTGCTCACGACCTCACCGACCTGCTCACCGTATCCGGTCTGACCGGACCCCCGCACGCCAAGGATCTGTACATCCTGGCAACCAGCTGCGTTCGCTCCAACGGGCAATATCGCCGCGATGAGCAACAATGCTGAGGTCAGTAGGTGCACGATCATGTACTCAATCGTATGGTGCCACGCCGGCTAGGGAGGCGTTAAACAGCGCCGGCGGTCCAATCGACGATCAAGCGCGCGAGTCGCACAGGCGAGACTTCGACACTCCCTGCACCTCACTCGGAGTCGAGTAGCCGCTTTGTACGTACAGCGATATACGACAGAAGGATCGCGAGAGCTGTCATCGATGCAAGGAATAGCACAGCGTTGTCACCGGTGGTCTCTGTTGCCAAACCCGCATCGACAACACTTGCGACGGCCTCGTCGATCTTGCCAGACTCGCCTGAAACAGCATCGTCGGTCTGGCCACCCGCATCTGTGGATCCTTCGAAGTTGGACGCATCCGAAACATCACCGATGGCTGGCGCACCGCCGCGAAGGGTGCTTGATGTCACCGATCCAGGGACCGCTGCGGACTCCGATGATGTAGTGGATGTTGTGAGCGTCGTCGTTGGTGTCTGGTCGGACGCAGGTGCCTGGGTTGTGGTCGGTGCCTGGGTGGTCGTTGGTGCCTGGGTTGTGGTTGGTGCCTGGGTGGTGGTTGGTGCCTGGGTGGTCGTTGGTGCCTGGGTGGTGGTTGGTGCCTGGGTGGTGGTTGGTGCCTGGGTGGTGGTTGGTGCCTGGGTGGTGGT
>JAMBLJ010000074.1 GCA_023336815.1 Actinomycetes bacterium | reverse complement strand
TGGCTCGACCTCACGAATGTGCCAGGAAGCTTTGACTGGTTGGGGCACGATGACAACGATGAACTGCGCCAAACCCTCTTCGATGGTGTCGAGCGCTACAAGGATCGCATCCTCATGGGTACCGACTATCCCGCAGGAATGGGCAACCTCGACCAGATACTCACCCAGTACGAGACCGTCGGATTCAGCGAATCACAACTCGAGTACATGATGGTCACAAGCACCAAGGCATTCTTCGATAGGTTCGGCAGACCACGGGCCTGAGGGATAGGCGATAGAGGAGTTTCCCGCCTTCCTGTCATGAAGCTGTAGCGCCGGTACTCAGAGAATCGATCCATACCACCGTGATCTGCACGCCACCTAGCGACTCAAGTGCGTAGTGTCTCGGTGGGAAGGGCATTTCGGGGTACCCAATGATCTTGGAACGCGACAGCGAGCTCAGCACACTGAGTCAGCTCGTAGACGATCTCGCCACATCCGGCGGCAGGGTCGTGCTTGTGCGCGGTGAGGCAGGCATAGGCAAGAGCACACTGGTGACACGTTTCCTCGATGATTCCAGCGATCGTGCACATGTTCTCCTTGGAGCGTGCGACGACCTCTTGACACCCCAGCCGCTTGGGCCAATATGGGATCTTGCACGGGAGGAGTCCGCACTTTCAGATCCCTTGAGCGCAGGAGACCGAAGGGGCGTGATGGAAGCCACGCTCGACCTTCTTTCGCGGTCCTTGCGTCCCACGATCATTGTACTCGAGGACACACAGTGGGCTGATGAGGCCACGTTCGACCTGATCATGTTTCTCGGCAGACGGATCGAGCGTTCCAACGGGCTCTTGATCCTCACGTACCGAGATGCCGAGGTCGACGAAGAGCATTCGTTGCGTGGAATCATCGGTGACCTACCCCCTCAGGTACTTGTCCGGATAGCGCTCAGTCGCCTCTCAGCCGAAGCAGTCGGAACGATGATCAACAGCGAGTTGTTCGACGTCGAGGAGATCCTCGCCCTGACAGATGGAAATCCCTTGTTCGTGGGCGAGGTGCTGGCATCCGGGAGTACGGAAGTTCCACTTTCGATCAAAGACGCCGTGACCGCACGAGCCCTAAATCTGACAAGAGGAGCAAGACAGGTGCTGGACCTCGTCTCCGTCGTACCAGGAGAAGTCGAGAAGTCCCTCGTGGATCGCGTCATCGCACCGTCCGAAGGCGAGCTGACGGAATGTGTCCGTCACGGCCTCCTCCGGATCAATGATGGAATCCTTGCCTTCCCACATGAGCTACAACGTCGAGCCATCGAAGCGTCGCTGACGAGTTCCGAGCGACGACGACTCAACCAGGAACTCCTCGAAGCTCTCTCGCATTCAGATGATCAGGCGCCGGATCCGGCACGGATGGCTCATCACGCTATCGAGGCGGTTGATGTCGATGCGCTCATGGAGTTCGCGCCCATCGCTGCACGAACCGCCATGGAGATCCAAAGCAACAGGGAGGCTGTGTCTCATTTCCGAACTCTTGAGGCTTACCTCGACCGCATGGACAGCGCGATACGAGCCAGTCTTCTCGATGACTGGGCAAGGCAAGAGTTCTACATGGAGAGCGGGGAGTCGTTGCACTTGTACGAGAGAGCGATCGACGCCCGCCGGATCGAAGCCGACCCCAGAAGCCTCGCCAGGACGCTGACGTATGCGAGCAGGGCATATGGTGCGCTGGCGCAACCGGACCAAGCCGTGAAGTACTCGACCGAGGCCATCTCGATACTCGATCCGTACGGTCCGAGCATCGAACTCGCAAGAGCGCTCAGCAATCATGCATTCCTCGAGTTCTTCTACACCGACAGAGACGATGCCGTCCTCCCGTTCGTTGATCGCGCAATGTTCGTAGCGGAGGAGGTCGGCGATGAGGAGGCAATGACGAACGCCATCAACGTCAAGGCCCATCTGCTGTTCAGCAGAGGACAGAGTATTGGGATGACACTCATGGAGGAGAGCCACGAACGTGCTGTTCGCGATGGGAATCCGTGGGGCGAAGTCCGTGCCCTGGCAAACATGGCTGGTATGTATGGCGATGTACGCGACCTGGGTCGCGCTATCGACTTCGCCCAGCGAGCACGCGACACCGCGATCCGATACGAGGTTCGCACAGTCGAACTCGAGGCGCGCGCAATGTACTCGGAGTTTCTCTTCTGGAGCGGCGATTGGGCAAGGGCCGAGGACGTCGCTACCGATCTCCTCGGCTCCGGGCCACATGTTGAGTTGATCGCAACCCGGGTTCTCGCACTCATCCAGGTACGACGAGGACGGAACGAAGCGAGAGCATCGATGTCCCGGATGTGGTCCTTAGTGAGAGCAGATGAGGGTGCAACGATCATCGACACTGCCGCTGCGGCGATCGCAGAGTTCATCTGGATATCGGATGATCACGACGAGGCTCTTCTGCTCCGACTCCGAGAAGTGCTCGACGAGGGAATCCGACTCGGTGAACCTTGGCCGAGTGGAGCACTGGTGTTCTGGATGTGGAAGCTGGGACTTCTGAGCTCCGTGCCCGAGGGAACCGCCGACTTCTACGGGTGGATCATCGAAGGCGACCATCGGAGGGCAGCCGAATTCTGGCGCGAGCGCGGCATCCCGTACGAAGAAGGACTGGCGCTCATGCACGGTGAGGAGCATGAGCAGATCGAAGCGATCCGTCTGTTTGAAGATCTCGGTGCAGTCGCCATAGCGAACCGGGTTCGGCAAACGTTGAGCGAGTCAGGGGTAACGGTTCCGCGGGGGAGGTCCGCGTCGACGAAGAAGCACGTTGCGGGTCTCACCGCACGCCAAGCCGAGGTATTGGGTCTCCTCGCCGAGGGACTCACGAACCTCGAGATTGCCGATCGGCTCTTTGTGGCTCGACGGACCATCGATAATCACGTTTCGGCAGTGTTGATGAAACTCGATGTCTCAGATCGAGAGACTGCAGTAGCCCACGCACGCGACCAGGGACTTCTTTGAACAAGAGTGGCGGTGTACCCGGTGGCTACGCTCGTGTCCGGACAGACCAGGCATTGGGTTCCCGGTTTCGTACCAGAGGTTCCACGCCTCTTGACGACGTGATCCTGGAGGTCAGTCCGTGTTTGGCCCTACAAAGCTGAGCACCTGGGAATCTTCGGCATACATGGTCAGGACTCCACCATCGATGTCGAACCGGTCCGCTGATTGCAGGAGGGTCAGGTAGGCAACCTCTTGATCCATGATGCCAGCCGGCTGATCGCAGAACTTCAGGGTTGATGCTGCCGGGCCGACCGACAGCAAGTCGCCGTCCGTCTCGTACGACGCGTTGAAGCCGTTACACCCCGCTGTTCCAGCCACCGCTGCGTCATCGAATATCGCTGTCAGCTCGGTCCCATCGATGGGCGTCACAGAGACACCATCAAGCGCCAGCGTTTCAACAGACCAGGATGTGCCTTCAAGACCATCCACTCGGTTGAGTGCGAACCAAAGGATCGCGAAGAATCCGATGGCCACCAGCCCGATCGCCCCGTACTTGAGCCAATTCTGATCATCCATCCGCTACTCCAAACTCCCGTGCCTGTACCCGTGAGTGTATGTGCAGAATCCGTTTCACGACTGTAGGTCGCGCGGTGAATCAGCCCACATCCCGCAGAGCCACCAGACTCGCCGATATCATCGCACTGCTACAAGGGAGTGGTCTTTGCAAAACCAGGCGTTCAAGAGTCTCGGGATATTCGTTCTCATCCTGATCGGACTGAAGTTCTTTCTCGGTTGGAACATTTCGATAGTCGGAAGCGTGGTGCTCACGATCGTCTTGTCGGTGGTGATGTCGGTCATCAACCGACGCTGACCCGAAAGACGCATTCGGCGTCCCACGACCTAACCCGGCGTCGAACCTGTAGACCTCTGATACTCATCCTCGAGAACCGCAAGCACACCCTCAACCATCCGTGAGGATTGGTACGAGTAGCCGAGGTCGAATATGTGCTGGGCGCCAGGGAACTCCATGTACAGGACCCGCTCTTTCGCTACGCCCGAAAGTCGATCGACGAACGCTCGTGTTTCGACAACAGGTGCCAGGGTGTCATTGTCGCCTTGAACGATCAGGAACGGTGGTGCGTCACTGTGAACATGGTCGATCGGTGACGCGGCGTGGAACTTCTCGGGTTCATCGGCAATGAACGCCTTGATGACGACCGGCTCTAGGAGCAGCGACACGAATTGAGGCGACTGAGTGCTCATTCGGTTCGTCATGTCGTAGATGCCGTATATCGGCACGACCGCCTGGATCGATGTGTCCGCATCTTCGAAACCTGGTTGGTAGCGCGTTTCGTTCTCGGTCAAACCGATCATCGCCGCAAGGTGCCCTCCGGCGGATCCGCCTGAAATGGCAACAAAGGATGCATCACCGCCGTACTCGCTTGCATGGGCTTTGACCCAAGCGAGGCCAGCCTTGGCATCCTCGAGGTGGTCCGGGAACGTCGCCCCGGGGCTCAGCCTGTAGTTGAGCGAGAAGCACAGCCAGCCGTTCCTCGCGAAATGATGGAGAAGCGGAAGACCTTGTTCCCTCTTGTCGCCCATGACCCAGCCACCACCATGGATGTAGATGAGGACGGGCCGGTCCGTACGCTCTGATCGATCTCTGAAAACATCGAGCTTGAGAACCCGACCAGCGACCCGCCGGAAGGGCACATCCTTGATCCTCTCAACACCGTGACCGCGGATCGGGACAGCCGCGAGGGTTCTCCAGAACGAAACAGACTTCCCGAAGGGCGCAACTCCTGCGTTGGCCAAGGCAGTATCGACAACTCCCTTCGCCCCTCTCATCCGGATGATCAGTACCGCGGTGCCTATCCATGACACCGCGAGGATGCCGAGTCCGACAGAACCGAAAAGATGATCGAGCGCACCGAGCCAGATGAGAACGCCCGCGATGAGGATCTGTGAAAGGAGGTGCTGAACCGGAGATCCGATAACGAACCAGGACCAGAACATGCTCGGAAGCAGGACGAGAGGATGTCGGAACGGACGCAACGCGTTGATCGTTGCTCCGGCGGACCAGATGCCGAGTGCCAGCAAGAGGAGACCTACCAGCATCTACCTGACCCGCTCGTGTGGTCGGCCATGATGTGGCTCAACTCCGTGGTCAGTTCGAACGCGACGCAACGAGGAGGAGCCAGTTCCTGAGCTCCAGTTCGCGAATCTCAGGGTCGATGATGTCGTCACCGATGCTGAGGAGATCGCGCAACGTTTCGGACTGTGGATCTGCGTACAACGCCATCATGTCGTTGGCATAGGTCGCTACGGCATCCTCGTCGGGAAAATGGCCCTCGCGCACCAGCGCCTCAGCTCTAGCGGCAATCAAGCGGCCCATTTCGTAGAGGTTGTACTCAGGGTGGTACTGCGTTGCCCAGTAGACGGCATCGCCATGTTCGAAGATCGCAGCTTGGATCGATGTGTGCTCATTGCCGCCGAGCGATTCCGTTGCCTGTGGCAGTCTCGTGACCTCATCGAGATGCATGATGAAACCGTCGAATGTGTCGGGTTTGCCTTCAAGCATCGGCGACCGACGCCCGGCGTCGTTGAGTTGAATGTTGCGAGCGATGCCCCATTCACGACCATTGGGGTTCACGGCAACCTCACCTCCGTCGACCTGAGCAGCCATCTGGAGACCCCAGCAGCTGCCCCAGCTCGCAGCACCTGCGGCCGTCAATGCACGAGCGAAGTCGATCTGACCTGCCACCCTCGGATCGTCCACGTGATACACCGTCAGGTCCGACCCGGTCCAGATATAGCCATCGAAGTCATCGATCGTCGTTCCCTCGGGTAGAGCGAAGTCGGGGTCGGCCACGTAGACGATCTCGCTCGTTGCATTCGGCGCTTCGCGTGACAGGAAGTCCTTGAACAGATCATGGGGGTGACCCACGTTGGAACGATCGAAGTTCTCTCTGCTCGCCTGAGGGTATCCGTTGACGATACAGAGCCGAAGGGCTGCGGTGGTTGTTGGGGAGTGCGACATCGTGACACCTGCTGTGAACGATCGGCATCGAGATCGAAGGTTCGACATCGATCAGCCGAGATGGCTTTCATTTCGATGAACGTTACTGCGATAGGTGTCTGTCAAAGATCCGGCCGAAACGATAGGCCTCTACAGACCAAGGATCTCCACGCTCTCCAGGTGTTCCTGGAGCAGAGACGTGTCCTCCGCCGACCACCCATCGACAGGTGCAACAATCGACCAGCCTTCAACGAACGTGTCGTTGTAGTTGTGGCCGTGTCCAACGCTTGCACTGAACCCGTTGATCAGGTCGACGACGACCTGGGTGAACGTTGTGAAAGGAACCCATCGCACGGAATCAGGTACGTCGCCACCGACTGGTTTGTCTATCCATTCCTGGGATCTCCACAGGGTCTCCCAGTTCCAGTAGCCAACAGGATCGGATGGGTGGTGGTAGTACACGACCCGCGGTGCATCCCATGTTGCATCGAACGGGTCGAAGACACCGGTTCCGTTCGTGAACCTGACCACATCGCCGTTGCCGTACTCAGGCAACCACACGGGAGATGGGTCACGATCTGCGAGGATCTGGCGGCGAACGAGATTCGCATCCGTTGGACCAACCCACAACGCGCCGTCGACATTCGACTGGATGTAGGCGATGGATTCATCGAGCGATCCACGCGCATAGGCGGCTTCTGATCCAAGCGAACCGAGACTCTCACCGAAGGCAACGAGGCGAGGCCTGTTGTCCTCTGGTAGCTCCTGCCACCAGGCGATCACGGCATCGTTGATGGCGATACCCGCTTCGGTAGCCGTAGCCGTATCGAGTATGAACGAGATCCAGCTCGGCAGAAATGAGTACTGCATCGCTGCGATCGCAGTATCACCACGCCACATGTACTCGAGGGCCGCAGCAGCAGTCGGATCGACCCAACCGGTTCCTGTCGTTGAGACGAGCGCCACCACCGCACGCTCCTGTGCATTCGTGCGATTCAGTTCGTCGACGACCAGCTGTGCTCGGTCTTCAGCGGAATCTGCAGACTTCAAACCGGCGTACACACGAATAGGCGCAACGACACCATCAGCCGATCCGTTGTAATCAGCGATGTCGTCGACCTTCGTGCCCCCACCGGCGAACGTCCTTCCCTGAAACCCGAGGTCGTCCCACGCCACAAGAGAGGTTGCAGATCCCGAAGCCTCAGGATCCGTCGGCTGTTCGATACCCTCGAGTGTGACCTCATCTCCACCTGCGAACCGGGCATTGGCAAACGTCGCGAGTCCGCTACTAGCGATGAAGTAGTACACAAGACCAACAACACCAAAGACAGCCGCGACCGTCACGCCTCGAGCGATTCCAACAGACATGCGCCGTTCGAGGGCAACGTCGATCCTCCAGATCAGCCAACGAATCGAACGGCCGAGCAACATGAGAACGGCAGCGAACACGAAGCTCCAAACGATCGCCATGAATCCATCGACGATTCCCAGCGGGTCTACACCGACAAGTTCACCCTGGTCGGACTGCCAGGTCGGCCACAGCAGGATGAGAACGACAAGAACCGCACCGACCGTACCGAGGAGTAGCCAACGAACGAGCTCCGGGAGCGCCTCGGCATCAACATCGACATCGAACAGACCAAGAACCCAGCGGATGGTGAACCACGCCAACACCGCGATCGCGTATCCGACCGTGAAGGACAATGCCGAGATCACGCCCTGCATCATCGGTGAGCGGGGCAGCAGACTGGATCCGAGCGAGAACCACATCATCACGACGCCGAGACCGATGCCAGACGTCGACAGATGGCCAAAGATGACGGCAAGAAACCTCGGAGCGGATCTTTGATGTTCGGTCATCCGGACAGCGTAGCCGGGCGTCGCCGAGTGAAATGAACGTTGCACGTCTCGTTCGAAATCGCGAGAATCCACACAGATCCAGGTCACAGGCTCGATGTAGGGTCATCGATCATGGCAGAACCGCTCAAGAACTCTTTTGGACCAAATGTCATCGTCGCGGTCGCAGACATGCTTGCCCAAAGCCAACCCGACTTCGATCGTGAAGGCTTCATCGAGCTTGGCTCATCAGGTTTCGAAGAGTTGGAACTGACCGCCAGGGCACGACATCTCTCATCAGCCCTTGCCGAAATGCTTCCGACGGACCGGGGTATCGCTCTCGACATCATCACGAACTCGCTCGGGGCCACGATCGACGAGAGTGAACTGACCGGCATGGAGGGGTTCCGATATCTACCCTTCGTCCTCTTCGTTGCAGAACATGGACTTGATCACTTCGAACAGTCGATGACGGCCCAATACGAGTTGACCCAACGATTCACAGCGGAGTTCAGTATCAGGGCGTTCATCACGCGGTACCCGGATGAAACGATGGAGAGGCTTCGCTTGTGGGCAACTGACGACAGCGTGCACGTACGCCGACTCGTTTCGGAAGGCACACGTCCCCGTCTGCCCTGGGCATCACGTCTGCCTCAATTCCAGGCTGATCCAACGCCGGTTCTCGATCTTCTCGAGCTGCTCAAGGATGACAGCGAGGAGTATGTCCGTCGTTCAGTCGCGAACAATCTCAACGACATCTCCAAAGACAACCCGTCGATCGCCGTGGCAACAGCAACCGAGTGGTGGAACGACGAACCGAACCGACGCCGGTTGGTGCGTCATGGCCTTCGAACACTCATCAAGGAAGGAGACCCCGACGCGTTGGCTGTCCTTGGGTACATCGCCGACTCCCCTGTCAACCTGGCAAGCATCACGATCGAACCGTCCGTGGTGCAGATCGGTGACTCCATCAGAATGATCGCGACACTCGACAACGCTACGACCGAACGGCACGATGTTCTGGTCGATTTCATCGTCTGGTTCATGAAGGCAGACGGAAAGGTCCGGCCGAAGGTATTCAAGGGGAAGGAGCTGTCGATCGAAGGCGGAGACACTGCCGTCATTTCCAAGAAGATCTCGATCGCACAACACAGCACACGGACGCACTATCCGGGAACACATCGTGTCGATGTTCAGATCAACGGTGTGAGTCGCCAGGGCGCAGATTTCTCGGTCGTGCCAGGCACGGCACCCAACCCGTAGTTCAACTCATGACGGCATCGGTGCCGGGCGCGCAGTGGTCGGTATCAGCCGGGACCGGTATCGGGCTCTGGTGATCCGCCAGCAGCGACGATGGCGAGCCTCGGGAGATAGTGAAGCCATCCCATCTGCTGCATTGCGGATTCTTCGTCTGGTATCGACCGGTGCGTGAGCACAAGCAACGTTCCGTCGTCTGTTGCCGAAAGCACGACCTCCACAGTGGTCGAACCGGGTGGAATCCCGGGCTGGTCGATCCATCCCCAGGTGAACACAACACGTTCGTGCGGGACGAGTTCCACGAACTGACCTCGGGCGTTCATGCCGTTGCCCATGATCATGGAGAAGATGCCGCCTGGTCGGGGATCCAACTTGGCATCGGCACCTTGCCAGAGCTTCCACCTGTCCGACTCCGTGAGGTAGCGGTAGACGGTAGAGGGCGGGGCTGCGATCCTCTGCTCGAGAACTATCTCAGTCACTGTCCCTGCTTTCGTCGAGTTCTATCTGTCGTGCAAGATCGGTGAGCGTACTGCTCCACATCGACTCGAGAACGTGCTTGAAGGGACCGAGCGCATCCTCATCTGCACGATAGAGCCTGCGATTGCCATCCTTTCGAACGGTGACGAAGTTCGCCCCGCGCAGAACCGCAAGATGCTGAGAGATGGCACCGAAGGTCACATCGAACTGTTCGGCGATCTCGGATGCGGCGAGTTCGCGGTCCCACACGAGAGCGAGTATCTGGCGACGCCGTGGTTCGGCGAGTATCTGAAACGAGTCCATGACACTATTTTAGCCGTGGTTGAAATGTTGTGACACCCACGTTATAGTCATCACTTAACTAGCCGTCGAGGGAGGCAACGATGTCCCAATACATCATGATCTACAAGGGTGCAGCAACTGATATGTCGGAGATGACCCCGGAACAAGGTGCCGAAGTCATGGCGAAGTGGGGAGCATGGATGGGCAAAGTCGGATCGGCCCTTGCCGACATCGGGTCGCCGTTCGGTGATGGGATCTCGGTGGTCGACAACGGCACGACGGGCACAGCTGTTGCCCTCTCCGGATACTCGATCGTCGAAGCGGATAGTCTCAGCGCTGCGCAGGGTCTCGCTGATGGTCACCCTTACCTGAGCGAGGGCGCAGGCAACTTCGCCATCGACATCTTCGAGCTGACACCCGTCCCCTTCGAGAACTAGGGCACACACCGTCCGCCGAGCGAACCCTGAGCGACAAACATTGAGGGAGCTCCCAGGAGAGCTCCCTCAATGCTGTCAATCGGCTCGCTTCTTGCTAACGAGGC
>JAMBLJ010000073.1 GCA_023336815.1 Actinomycetes bacterium | reverse complement strand
AGTGAGAACCGGTCGAAGGACCCGAATCCGCTCATACGCGCCACTGCGTCGAGGACCACGAGGAACACGATGATCCCACCCAGGATCGTGATGAGCGTTCTCGATGATGGACCTTCAAGTGCAGCGGACTCTGCCGGTGCACCAGGCACCGCAGCGGTCTCCTTTATCACGACATACACCTCCGTTGCGACGGTCCTACCCACGGATCTCGTGCGAACCAGTTCGCTGTGTCACCGGTCGGTGGTGCTGACCACCTCACACAGAAACGACAGTGATAGCCAGCGTATCACCGCACGGCGGCGGCATACGGGTCGTTCTTGCGTCACCAATGTGACTAGTGGGTTCGTCTTCGATCATCCAACGCGACGATGGGTGATCACGCGTCGAGCGTTAGGTGAATCCCCGTGGACTCGGCGTCGGAGGGCACATCCACGGACCGCTTGAGGTAACCCAGACCGATCCCACCCGAGATAGAGGCTGAGGTGAGGGTGCCGACGATCTCACCGTCAACCGTAATGTCGGAACCTGGTGCCACCGTGGATCCGCTCTTGAACGCAACCGAGACAAGCCGACGCGGAGGGAGGGCGTCGCGATAGTGCACCCTGGCAACGAACTCCTGGCCGGTGTAGCAACCTTTCGCGAAATCGACGGTCAGGTCGACGACGCCGGTCATAGCGGGTGTGGCAGAGCCGTCGAGTTCGGCTTCCGACGGCCAACGAGCCGCGATACGACGTGTGTCGAGTTCCTCCGGCAAGAGGGCGCCTACATCGGGCGCTGCGTCGATGCCATTGGGACCGAGCACATCGCAAGCATCGGGGAAGGAGTCCGGATACACGGCGTTGATATCAGCGACGCCGGAATGCTCTGAAGCATCGGCCCCTCTCCAGGCGAATCCACTCCACGTCTCCTCGAGAAACGACACATCCATGCGGAACAGCATCCCATCGAGACGGCGGCGGACAACCGGGCCCAAACCGGCTGCGACGTCGATGAGAACACGATCGGAAGCTGCACGTGTGACCCTCACGATCGCCTCGATCTCACTCTTCGGAGTGAGTATGAAGGACCAGGCAGAATCACCTTCACCAAGACCGATGACATCCTGGGTGAGCTGGGTCTGGAGATAGTCAACCGCGTCGGCTCCCGACACGATGACAACGTCGCGTTCTATCGGTGTAGCTGTGAGTTCACTGTCCATATCAACAGGGTAGGTCCTCACCACACCTGTTTTGGCGCTGATGACAGGAAGATATTCCCGCGAGCAGCGCCGAAATGGTGGGGTTGGTCAAGGGGTGAGACCGGGGAGTCCATCGGTGTCGGCATGGTGACATGCGACCGAGGTGAGACCGATCGTCCTCACTTCAGGTGGTGTCGATAGGCAGATGTCCGAAACGAGCGAGCAGCGATCGGCGAACACACAACCGGTTCGATCCATGTCGAACAGACGTCTCGCCTCACCAGGGATGACCCTGAGACGCCCCTGCCCTGCGCCGGGAATCGACCCGATGAGCCCCGAGGTATACGGATGCTTCGGGTTGTGATAGATCTCAGCCGCTGGCCCCTGTTCAACGATCGAACCTCCGTAGACGACGCCGACGCGATCAGCGAGCGCCCCAGCGGTTCTGAGGTCGCTCGTGGCGATGATCATCGCCATGTTCCTCATCGATTGCATGTCACGGATAAGGTCCATCGTCGCCGCCGCAACGTGGGGTTCGAGT
>JAMBLJ010000072.1 GCA_023336815.1 Actinomycetes bacterium | reverse complement strand
GTCTGTTGTCTGTTGTCTGCACCTGTAGTCTGCTCTTCATGTGTGGTCGGTTTGTGCAGGTCGAGAAGCCAGAGTTCTATGCGGAACACTTCGGTACAGAGTTCGTACGGACGGAGACGATTCGAGCGAGCTACAACGTCGCACCTACAAGCCAGGTCTATGGCGTAGCCGACCACGAACGGTCCCGGGTGCTCACGTCGTTTCGGTGGGGTCTGATTCCGACGTGGGCCAAGGAACGAAAGATCGGCTCAAGGGCGATCAACGCACGGTCAGAGACCGCCGCCGAAAAGCCCATGTTCAGGGCATCGTTTGCGAAGCGTAGGTGTCTCATTCCCATGGATGGTTTCTATGAATGGGAACGTAAGACCAAAGGCAAGCTGCCTCACTACATCTTCGCCAAGGGTGGCGGTCCGTTGTCGGTGGCTGGTCTGTGGTCCCCGTGGCATGACCCGGATACGAAGGAACGTCTGGTCACATGCACGATCCTGACTGGTTCACCAAACGAACTGTTGACGGACATTCACGATCGAATGCCAGTGATCGTGCCGGCAGATCGATGGGCCACATGGCTCGATCCGGAAACTCCCATCGACGCACTCAAGCAACTGATGACCGTCTATCCGGCGAGCTTGATGGAGGAATACGCCGTGTCGACCCTGGTCAACAAGGTTGCGAACGACACGGACGATCTGATCACGCCGCTCGACACCCCGGCCGTCGACCTCGATTGATTGGATGGGCAATGGCTGCAAACGTGGCATCATCCCGACGATGAAGAAACAAGCCTCAGTCTGTGTTGTTGGTGCCGGTCTCAGCGGATTGACCTCGATCAAGAAGCTCCTGGATCAGGGCCACACGGTGACGTGCTTCGAGATCGGTTCAGATCTCGGTGGCAACTGGCGCTACGACAACGACAACGGTCGTTCTGCTGCGTACGCGTCCCTTCACATCGATACGTCGAAGAAACGTTTCGAGTTCGAGGATTTCCCTGCACCGAAGCAATGGGACCCGTATCTCCACCACACCCAGGTGCTCGAGTACCTCGAGTCCTATGCGGAGACGTTCGAGCTCAGACACACCATCCGGTTCCGCCACAAGGTGATGTCGATCAGGAGGGATGACGATCGATGGCTGGTTGAGGTGACGGACATTGATTCCGGTGGCTCGTCAAGCGACGTGTACGACGCTGTTGTCGTTGCTTCCGGGCACCACTGGGATATGAACATGCCAGAGCATCAGGGTGACTTTGAGGGAGAGGTCCTCCATGCACAGGACTATCGGACCCCGGACCGGTTCATTGGTAAGAACGTCGTCGTCGTCGGTCTCGGCAATACGGGTGCCGATATTGCATGTGAGCTGTCATGGCACGCAACTGCGGTCACGCTCGCTGCTCGATCGGGCGCTCATGTACTTCCCAGGTACGTCCTTGGACGACCTCTCGACACCCTTTCGAGTCGTACGTCCTCAAAGCTGCCCCTCGCCGTTCAACGTGTGCTGTACCGATCGCTTCTCGCAGTCACTCGTGGCTCACAAACTTCATACGGTGTCCCTACACCGGACGGCCCGCTGCTGTCCGAACATCCCACCGTGTCCCAGGACCTCCTGCGTCTTGTGAAGGACGGTCAGATCACGGTGCTCGGTGATGTGTCTCGGTTCACAGAGACCGATGTTGTCTTCGTGAACGGCGAGTCCGTACCGGCCGATGTTGTCATCTACGCCACGGGGTACAACATCTCGTTCCCGTTCCTTCCTGAGGAACTGATCGAGGTCCGCGATAACCGGGTAGATCTCTACAACATGGTTGTACCCGTGGATCTGCCTGGCCTCTATTTCGTTGGTCTTATCCAGCCAGTAGGTGCCCTACCGCCGCTGGCGGAGCAACAAGCACGTTGGGTCGCCCAGCTCGTCGGAGGCGCGCCGATTCCTTCAGCGGGTGAAATGCGTGCCGAGATCGTTGTCGCTACCTTCGCAAGACAGCAGCAGTACCTCGACAGACCGCGCCATACGATCCAGGTTGACTACTGGCCGTACCTCGACCACATACGCCAACTCGCCGACTTCAACGAGCCGCAGCACGGTGCTGGCATGCCTCCCATCGTGTGAACGCAAGATTCACTCCATAAGGCTGTTTAAATTGCAGGACGATTGGGGGATGGATCGACCACATGGACGAGCTATCACAAACTGATACACCGAAACCGTCGCTCTGGAAGACGATCGCTCTGCGGTCGCTCTTCCTCATTGCCGCGCTCGTTGTTCTGTACTTCCTGTGGCCACGGCTTGTCGAACTGATGTCGTCCGCTGAAGACCTCTCAGGTATCTACTGGTACTGGTTCGTGCTCATGGCTGTCCTCATGACGGGGGCCTTCGCAGCAGCGTGGGAGTTGACGCACATCGCCGTGCCTGACATATCTCGTTTCCTTGCCGCCACGAGCCAACTCGTTTCGAACGCACTCGCCAAGGTGATCCCAGGTGGTGTTGTTGCAGCGGGCGCAACGTACTTTCAGATGCTCTCCGCATCGGGAGTTCCCCGACCACAGGCGGCGGTGGCTCTCGCTGCCGTCTCGTTCATTTCGAACCTCGTGTTGTTCTCCCTTCCAGGTGTAGCGCTTGTGGTCGCAGCGATATCCGCCCCGATCCCGCAGGATCTCCTTCCCGTCGCACTTGCGGGAGTTGCACTGTTCATCCTGATGTTCAGCGCTGTTTTCGTTCTCGTGAAGTACGACAAACCCCTTCTTTTCGTTGGCAACGTCATCGAGAAAGTCGGCACATGGCTCGGATCGAGGCTGAAGAAGGACTGGGAGCTTTCCGCCACGGGCTTCCTCGCTCACCGCAACGAGGTTGTCGATGCATTGGGGAAGAGGTGGCCGAAGGCTCTGGCTGCTGCGGTTGCGAACTGGATGCTGGACTACATGGTTCTCTTTGTCGCCCTGTACGCCGTGGGCGCACAGCCGAGAGCGAGTCTGGTCCTCGTTGCGTTTGCGGGCTCCGCCGTACTCGGGATGATCCCGATCACGCCTGGTGGTCTCGGGTTCGTGGAGGTCGGGCTGACGGCCATGCTCACCGCCTCCGGCATCCCTGCGCCCGATGCAGCCCTCGCGACACTCGCCTACAGGCTCTTCCAGTTCTGGCTCCCGATCCCTGCGGGAGCCGTTGCCTATCTTGTGTTCAAGCGAAAGTACGGCACCCCTGCTGATCTCGAGGGCTCCACCGCCTGAGTGTCCCCTGGCTTGGACACGAGTTTCCTCGCATGCGATCCGTCGTTCTTCTACATTGGCGCCATCGCAACCATTGAGGGGAACCATGACCGTACAGCAACCGCCTGTGAACAGCCCGAGCGTCTCGAATGTGATGCGTCCGTTGCACGATGCAGCTGGCTGGATGAAGTTGATCGGGACGCTGAGCATCATCTATGGCGTCATTACCGCTCTGACTATCATCGGGCTCATCATCGCGTGGCTTCCTATCTGGTTGGGAATCCTGTTGCGTGGTGCTGCGGTCGAGGCTCAGGCGGCGTACACAACGGGCGATGAGACGGCAGCGGTAACGGCGACATCCAAGCTCCAGACCATCTTCAAGGTGCAGGGCATCATCATCCTGATAGGACTCATCATGTGGGCCCTGATGTTCGTGTTGATCCTGGTCGCGGCAATCGGAGGAAGTCTCAGCTCGTGAAGCTGGGCCGAGTTTGCTGAGCTCTCACGGGCTCTCACCAACCACCACCAGCTCGATATCGTTGACTCCCGCCACGAGCGATCGTGGTGGGATCATCGCGCCGATCTCGATCGCACCGTTCTCGCTGACGAACGAGCGCGTGACGGCCTCAACGCGCCCATTGACACCTATCGCAACGACGATCTCTCGTTGAAGATCGGAATCCAGAGTTACGGTTCCGACAACCCACGTGGGAACGACGGGTGCTGACGGGTCGACGTCCCGGTACACCGAAGAATTACGCAACGTGACCCTGGCATCCACATCGGATCCGACGTCAGTGATGTCGAATCCAAGGAGTTGTGCGTATCCAGGGGGGGCCAGCCCGAACGCCCCATCCGTGCCGAAGTGATCGATTCTGCGGCGTGCGATGGCACGTGCTTCTGAGCCGTCTACACCGAATGTGAAAGTGCCATCGGTACCCGAAATCTCGCTTTCGGTTCGCACGGGGCGGTTCGAGTCGAGGAGCGAGATGCCATCCGTTGCCCAGGGGACATCGGTTTCGAGAGCGTCGGCCATTGTGGGGAGAATGTCAAGGATCGACGCCCGGTAGTCGTCAATCTCTCCGTCGCGCTGACCAGGCAACTTGATGAACATGGGGACCGCAGCGATATCACCGATCGTGTCGTCGTTGATCTCTCGACGGTGTTCGATGTTCGGTCGGACCGCGACACCGTGGTCTGCAACGACGACGACAAGAGCGTTGTCGTACTCTCCTGTGGTCTCGAGTTCGTCGAGGATGTCACCGAGCACACCGTCGGCGTACTCGGCCATGAACAGGTGACGTTGATAGCCCTGGTCGACGAGCCATTCATCGTCTCCCCAGCCAGGACTCTTCGTACCCGGCGCAACACCTCCGCTTGCGAACTTCTGACCGCTCGGCAGGTACTCCCACGGTACGTGGGGAACGAGGGCGTGGAGGAAGGACAGTTGGGGTTCGGCACCCTGCGGCTCGATACTGCTGGTGAACCGATCGATCGCATCTCGACGATCGGCATCGTACGTTGCCTTCTGAAAACGAGCGATCATCGCATCTGTTGAACCCTCATCCCGTGAGAAGTTCGCCCACGATGCGTCGATGGACGGGAGTGACCTCGTCATATCGGTCGGTAGGAACAGGTGGCCAGCAACGATGCGGAGATCGCTGACGAGTGTTCGCCAACGTTGGGTTGCTGGTACTTGTGGACGTGTGATGTTCGTACACGCGTACTCTGGGCAGAGACTTGTTACGGACTCGTGAACGTTGAGGTCGTAGTCATCGGCAAGGAGTGTGAACAACGTGAAGGGGTGGTCGGCGGCTGTCGGGATCTGGTTGCCTGACGCCTTTCTGCCTGACAGGATCGCGGGAATCGCATCCTCGCTCTGTTGCTGCGTGGTGACCGCATTGCGGTACCAGGTGCTTGTGGATGCCAGCCGTGCGAAGTTCGGATACACATTCTCCTGCAGGTTGCCCTCCCCATCCATCAGCGAGGCCACAGGGAACTCGTCGAAGATCACCATCACGACGGGTGCTGGATTGCCAACGTTCACCTCGGCCGCTTCCGCAATGGCGGGTGCAGCGAACACGAGCTGAGATGTTGATGAGGTGAAAAGGAACAACCCAATGACGACGAGGGGCGCAATCGCGGCGAATCGGCCAGCAGATCGGAACCCCTCGAACCGGAAGTAGGCCAGTGCGATGAGCATGCCTACAGCGACAGCGATGGCGATCTCCCACCAGCCTCCAATCGTCGAGGAAAAGACGATGTCGATCACCTGGAGGACGAGCACCGCTGCGAGGATCGTGAGCACGATGTAGTGGACGATGCGGCCGGTCGTGGCATGCAGCGTCGAGATGCCGACAACGACGCCGGCAATGGCGAGGGGTACAACAACGGTCAACAGGATCGCCAGGATGACGATGTCGATCGCCGGTGCAGCGCGTGCAAGAAAGAACTCAGCGTTCCGTCCGAGGAGGTCCAGCAGGGGCTGAGCAACAGCAAGCACGAAGAGAACGACGATCGACACGATCACGTCGAGCGGGCGGAGTTCGTCCGTGAGAGCCGAGCGGATGGCGGCCATCATCAAACGATAGGTCTGAGTGCAAACAAGCGGCGACCGCCCCCGGGAACGGGAGTTTCACGAACGATCTCAAGCCGACCCTCGAGGTAGGCCCTCAGGTTGGTCTCGGTGTAGTCCCTGTGGATCTCGTGCGGTTTCTTGTTCACGGTGAGTGCCTGGACCATGGGGTCGTCAGGGGGAACGAACTCGAATACCGCTGGACAATCGAGGTCGGCAAGCCAGTCGACGAACGCACGGAGGGGCACGTTTCGACCGATGACGAGATGGTGGACAACGGCCAATGCCAGGATGAGGTCAGGCGCTGAACGTGCGTGCAGTGGCGGGCGCTCCATTCCCCGCCACCCGAGGCCCGGAGATGGGTTTGCCAGATCGTGAAGGAGTGGCAGGACGTTGTTCGGTCCGTCCTTCTTGAGCGATCGATAGAGGTCCTCGAGAACGAGTTCGTCTGCATCGAGCGCAAGGACGTACTTCGCTGTGCGTGCTGCGACCCTCGAGAAGTGTCCATCGTTGGCCCCGACATCCCACACGACGGACGGAGCGACTTCCGCAACGAACCCGTCGACGAACTCTGCCTTCGTTTCTCGTTGCACGCTGACATGGCCACAGTCAGATGCGTACTCACTCCACCGCGATGTGCCGGGATCCCATTCAAGGGACGAAACAATGCGATGGAGTCCCTTGACGTTGTTCTCGATCATCGCCTTGGAGAAGCCGGACTCCTTCATCTCGGACCGGACATTTCTCCCCGCCCCGTGTTGCTTCTTCTCGGCCCTAGCCGGGAGAGAAACGTGCAGAAGGCCGCCCTTCTTCCAACGGTCCCGTGACGTCATCATCGCGTTGATCTGCCCGGCTTCAAGGCCTTCTGGTTGGCCTCGCAGCCATGGCTGGAATGGAACGCCCACCCGGGACGTGAGCATCAGCGGGTATAGGAACAGCGATGCGAACTGTCGGTAGCCGACCCATACGTCGCCCTCCTCGAGTGGCTCGAAGGATCCGATGTCGATGAAGACAGGACGATGACCGTCCCACTGGATGTTGAAAGGTGTTGAATCTTTGAGGATCATGTCCTCAGCGAGGGCCGCGCTCAGGAGATCGAGTTGGAGGAGTGCCGCGTCCTTGAGCATCGAGAACGTCCACTCGTACGGATACGAGACCACAGGGATTCGCTCATGGTGGAGCACAGCGACCCACTCGGCACCCGGTATCGGGGGAGCATCTGTTGTCTCAACGGTTCGCACGATTCGACCCTCGTCGACAGCTTCTGTGAAGAATCGTTTCGAGGACAACAGCTTCCAGTTGTCATAGGACCGTTGGTCAAGCGTTCGGTAGATCTCTCCGCCGCGTTCGAATACCTGGCCACCTGGATCTCGAAAGGAACCGGGGTTCGCTGCGAGGGGGCGCGGCTCGCTCGAGGATTCTGGCTGGGTGCTCACGGTTGGAGGCGGGTCAGTCGATCGTGGATGTGGGACCTGCTGGTTCGTCCACATCTTCGATGTCGTCGACCACACCTGGCTCGATCTCTTCGATCTTTGGTTTGCGAGAGAACTTGCGACCGAATGTCTTGAACAGGACGGCTACGCCAGCCGCACCTCCAAGGATCGCCTGGACGATGATCGTGCCCGTCCCTGGATCAAGATATGCGAAAAACCTCATCGAACTCTCCGAACGCCTCGTGTTGGAATCCCAGACGATACCGCGGCGTCGGACAAGCCGCTACAAAATCACCTCGGGAGCCGCGCTGCGAGCCCGTCGATGATGATGTCGAGACCGAAAGCGAACTCGGTCATGTACTCACAACACTCGAGGAGTGGACCCAGTCTGGTGACGTTGGGGAACTCCTCCGCCATTCTGGCGAACTGCTCCGTGCCCATACCAACGGTGTAGTGGTTGGTGTCGGGATTAGCGGCCTGCTGAAATGCGTACCCCATCGTGTGTGAAGCCAGCATCTGCCAAGCGTGATGGGCATCTTCATCGCTGAACCCGGCCTTCGTGAACACTCCAATGACGCGATCGGTGAAGCGCATAGCGGACGGCCCAAAATTCCCTCGAACCATGAGCAGCTTCACCACCCATGGGTGGAGCGTGAAGGCATCCATGCCTGCCATACCGATCCGCCGTATGGCTAGTTTCCAATCCTCGTCAGGGTCGGGGAGCGGGATGGAGGCAAACACGTAGTCGATCATCCCGTCGTAGATGTCGTCCTTGTTGGCAACGTGGTTGTACAGAGACATGGCTTCGACATCGAGTTCGGCGCCAAGTTTTCGCATGGACAGCGCTTCAACGCCGTGTTCGTCAGCGAACGCCACTGCCGCATCGACGATGCGGTCCCTGGTGAGCGTCTCTCGTGTTGGTGCGGTCATATCTGCATCGTAGGACAAAGAATTCTCCAAGTCGACCTTGACATGTTTACAGCGTACGTATACATTTACACCGTAAACATACACTGTATGTGTACACCGTATACCACATGAGAGAGAGTAGCAATGTCTTTTGGAACCCAATCATTGGCACGTGGAAGTGCGACCCATCCGTGGAAGACCCTCGGCGTGTGGGTCGTTCTTCTGATCACCGCAGGTGTGTTGTCGTCACAGCTCCTCGGGAGTGCCCTCACAACATCTGTCAACTTCACCGACAATCCCGAATCGAGCCAGGCCGCCACGCTGATCGAGGAAGTGAGAGGTGAGTCGGCGAACACAGAGTTTGTGATCATCGCTAACGAAACCATGGCGGCATCTGACCCTGCATACGCAGCGTACGTTGGTTTGGTACAGACCGAGATCGCTCGCCTTGGACCCGATGTTGTCCACAGCGTTGGCTCGTACCTGACACAGGACGGACCGGTGAGCGAGTCCGGTCACACGGCACTACTCCCTGTGACCCTCACTGGTGACGATCCAGATGTCGTGTCGGAGAACGCTGAGATCCTGGTGGAAACCGTCCATGGCTTGAGCGCTCCCGCTGGATACAACACACTTGTGGCCGGGCCACAAACCATCTCAAACGATGTCAACAGGGTTGCTGAAGAGGATCTCGCGACCGGCGAGATGATCGGCATCGCCGTGGCGCTTGTTGTCCTTGTCCTCGTGTTCGGCACCGTCGTGTCGGGTGTGATACCCATCGTGCTCGGTGTTGTTTCGATCGCCGTATCGATGGGTCTTGCAGCGCTCGTTGGTCAGGTTTTCGAATTGAGCTTCTTCGTTACCAACATGATCACCATGATCGGTCTTGCTGTTGGTATCGACTACTCGCTGTTCATCGTCTCGAGATACCGCGAGGAGCGGGCCAGGGGTTTGGACAAGATCGAAGCGATCACCCGATCTGGTGGAACGGCGAGCCGCGCTGTGTTCTTCTCTGGCATGACCGTTGTGTTCGCGCTCATCGGCATGTTGCTTCTCCCCAACACGATCTTTCGCTCACTTGGAACCGGTGCGATCCTTGTCGTCCTCGTTGCCGTTGCTGCCTCCATGACCCTGCTTCCTGCTGTGCTGTCGCTCATGGGTGACAAGATCAACTGGCTTCGTGTCCGTCGTGGATCGCTCGATAGCCAGAGCGGATTCTGGGACCGGGTGACGAAGCTCGTCATGGGTCGCCCCGTCGTTTCCCTCATAGCGTCGGCCGGCATCCTCCTTGTGTTCGCGACGAGTTTCCTATGGATCGACACAGGGTTCGCAGGCGTTTCGACTCTGCCGGACGAGATAGAGTCGAAACAGGCGTTTGAGATACTCGAGGCGGAGTTCAGCGGAGGTCTTGCATCCCCAATCGAGATCGTGGTCGAAGGCGATGGAGTGGATGCGACTATTGCAACGCTTCAGACCAGCCTCGCTCTTGATGGTCGGTTCGGTCCGACAACGATCGATCAGGCATCGGTTGCGAATCTCGCGATCCTGTCCGTGGTGTTGCCTGGCGATGTGAACTCGGTCGAATCGCTCAGCGCCGTGGGAGACCTTCGATCGGATATCGTGCCCGATGCCGTCGCCGCCAACACCACCGTGTACGTCGGCGGAGAGACAGCTGTGACTGTCGACTTCCTGAGCCAGACGGACACGTACACACCGATAGTGTTCGCGGTCGTTCTTGGATTGAGTTTCGTCCTTCTGACGGTTGCGTTCCGTTCGATCGTGATCCCTGCAAAGGCCATCGTGATGAACCTGCTGAGCGTGGGTGCCGCTTACGGTCTCGTTGTGGCGTTCTTCCAGGCTGGTGTCGGCCCAGAGTGGGTGAAGAGCATCGCCTCCTCGCTCGGGTTCAGTCAGGTCGAGGTGATCGAGGATTGGATCCCGCTGTTCCTCTTCTCCGTTCTCTTCGGCCTCTCGATGGACTACCACGTGTTCCTTCTGTCGAGGATCAAGGAACGGTTCGATATCACGAAGGACAACGCTGAATCCGTGGCGTACGGGCTGCGTACCACGGGTGCCCTCATCACAGGTGCAGCCGTCATCATGGTCGCCGTGTTCGCAGGGTTCGCTGCGGGACGACTCCCGACCTTCCAGCAGATGGGCTTTGGTCTCGCCGTTGCGGTGCTACTCGATGCAACCATTGTCCGGACGATTCTCGTCCCAGCATCGATGAAGTTGCTTGGCGAGCGGAACTGGTACTTCCCATCATGGCTCGAGTGGATCCCCAACGTATCCATCGAGGGCACGCCCATGGACGAATTGGGTGACCTCGTAGAAAGAGAGAAGGTGCCCGTGTGAGTACCAGTCCCTTTCAAGGGGACGGCAGAGGGGAACGCCAAGGGCGTTCCTTGGGAGTTGCTCCGCAACTCCACGACGCAGTCGTGATGCAGGGGGATGGGATCGTGAGTCGTCCGGCGAATGTTGGTTGGGTTTCAGTCCCCCTTTCAAGGGGGACGGCAGAGCGGAGCGATGCAGGGGGATGGGGGACCGAGTCGTCCGGCGAATGTTGGTTGGGCTTCAAAGACATAGCAGGACCCTGCGTTGCGGGGGCTCCCATCCCCCGAGCTCGAAGACTCGCTTGTCCCCAGTCCCCCTTTCAAGGGGGACTGCAGAACGACGCAGTCGTGATGCAGGGGGATGGGGGAGCGAGTCGTCCGGCCAACGTTGGTTGGGCTTCAGTCCCCCTTGAAAGTGTCGGGTTGCGCGATAGGGGCGATGGTTCATGGCATGTTCCCTGTGTTGGGGATGATGATGTTTGCCGGTGGTGTTCCT
>JAMBLJ010000071.1 GCA_023336815.1 Actinomycetes bacterium | reverse complement strand
TGCTACGGCGTCGTGGCGTTGCCCAACGATGCAAGTGTTGCCCTTCATCACAAGCTTGGATTCACCGAAGTCGGCGTTCTCGATGAGTCCGGATACAAGGACGACTCCTTCGTCTCGACTGTATTGCTCGAACTCAAGCTGTAGAAAGCCGCCGGAGAACCGGGTCGCCTACGTCCTCCGTCTAGTATGACGGTCGTGCCCTCCGATCCTTCTAACGACCAAATACTGTCAGGCGTACCGGCATTCTCGTTGTGGGGACGTCTGCGTGAGCGCGAGGTTTGGACAGACGAACAGCGTGAAGAGGTGCTTGATGAGTTGTTCCCTGATGATGAACGGCAGATTCAGTACATCAAGCGGTTCGCGGCACTGATCGTCCTGTCCACGATGATCGCCGCCTTCGGCCTGCTCTCGAACTCGGCGGCCGTTGTCATCGGTGCCATGCTCGTCGCCCCTCTGATGACCCCAATGCTCGCCCTCTCTGCCTCACTTGTCTACGCCCAGATGCGGAGATTCATGGGTGCGCTGCTCATGGTGATCTTCGGCACGCTTGCCGCGATCGCTGTTGGATGGTTCGTGGCCCTGATCTCAAGTGGGGGCGTGACGCCTGACGCCCTTGACAGCGAGATCCTCGCAAGAACATCCCCGAGCCTGCTCGACCTGGGTATTGCTGTTGCGGCTGGACTCGCCGGAGGATATGTGTTGACGCATAAGGGGTCAATGTCTTCACTTCCTGGAGTAGCGATCGCTGTTGCCCTGGTGCCTCCACTTGCAACGGTCGGAGTGACGCTTCGGCTGGGAGCCACGGATCTTGCATCCGGTGCGCTGCTGCTCTACTCGACCAACCTGATAGCGATCGTCCTGTCGGCATCGATCGTCATGCTCATGAGCGGGTTCGTCCCGGACCACGTCAGGCAACTTGCCCGTGGGAAGTTGGGTATTCGCCTCCTTCCCTGGGTGATAGCGCTCATCGTCGTTGCGGTGCCTCTTGCGCTCCATACGAAGGCAGTCATCGAAGAAGAGGCCTTCTCGAGGCACGTCTCCCAGACCGTTGTGCAGTGGGATCCTCGTGCAACGATCGTGGATCTCGACACTGACATCGGTGGCGACCGAGCGACTGTGGAGATCACCGTAGCCACGTCCGGCGATGGCAGGCCAGCCTGGGAGCTCGCTCAGCTCATCGCTGACTCCCGTGGTATCGATGTTGACGTAGCAGTCGATTTCCGTGATGTGAGAATCGATGCATCGTCGACCAGCTAGGCGAATCGTTTGCCTCGGTATTGTTGCTTCGCTACTGGCAGCCGCATGTACATCGGCGACTCCCGATACCCGCACGGTGATTGAGGTGTTCGGGCCGTATCGAGGGGAGGAGGCTGTCAAATTTGCAGCGTCATTTGCCCCCTTCGAGGAGGAGACCGGGTACGACGTTCGATATGTGGGAACCGGATCCTTCGCCACAGACATCCAGACGCGCGTGACTGAAGCGGAGTATCCCGATGTTGCGATCTTCCCCCAGCCTGCGCTGATCACGGACTTCGCAGCGAGAGGGCTGCTCTCACCGCTTCCTGAATTCTTCGGCGATGGTGACCAGAGCGATAGGAAGGACCTCGGTGGTGAGTTCCTCGACCGCCATGCGGTCTGGTTCCGTGGTAGCGCCAAGAGTCTCGTGTGGTACCTCCCCCCTGGCTTCGAAGCCAACGGCTACAAGGTTCCGACAACATGGGACGAGTTGATGGCACTGTCTGACACGATGTCCCAAGACGGTGTTGCCCCGTGGTGCCTATCGATCGAGAGTTTCGCTTCCACCGGATGGGTGGGAACAGACTGGATCGAGGACATTGTGTTGCGTGAACAAGGCGAGACTCTCTACGACCAGTGGATCGTGGGGGATACCAGATTCGATTCAGCCGAGATCAGACATGCCTTCTCAACGTTCGGTACCATCGTTCACGGCAATAGAACCATTGTCGGCGGTACGAACAGGGTCCTCAACACCCCATGGCAGGATGCGGCTTTGCCTATGTTCGAGGACCCGTCGCGTTGCATGATGCACCGTCAAGCCTCGTTCTGGTCGTCGAACATCCCGCCCGACCTCACGTTCGGTGAAGACATCGACTTCTTTGTTCTACCTGGCCTGACCGCCGACGTGACGCCGGTTCTCGTATCCGGGGAGCTTGCTGCAGCGTTCAACGACCGGCCCGAGGTCGCATCGTTCATGGAGTTCCTTGGAACGCCCGCTGCGGGTGAAGGGTGGGCCGAACTCGGTGGATTCGTTTCCCCCCACTCGGATTTTGACACGAGCCACTATGGCTCCGAGATCGACCGCAAGGTGGGCCAAGTGATCGAAGACGCCACACGACTCCGTTTCGATGGATCTGATCTGATGCCTCCAGTGGTGGGTACAGGAACCTTCTGGCAGGCGATGCGGGAATACATCCGTTCAGGTGACATCGATGCGGCTGCCACGCTCGTAGACGACTCGTGGCCCCGTGTGACCCTCTACGAGAGTTGAAGAGAAGTACGCTCGGTTATCGGTTATCGGTTATCGGTTATCGGTTATCGGTTATCGGTCATCGGTCTACTCTGTCCTCATGTGCGGTCGCTTTGTTCAGGTCGAGAAACCCGAGTTCTATGCAGAGCACTTCGGTGCTGAGTTCGTCCGAACAGAGACACTTCGCCAGAGCTACAACGTTGCACCGACGTCGCAGGTGTACGCGATCGCGGACCACGGAGACGAACGCGTCC